>JANQKX010000592.1 GCA_028280915.1 Kiloniellaceae bacterium | reverse complement strand
TTTCCAGCAGATTGCCCATGGCCTAGGCACCCTTGCGCAGTTTTGGGTCGAAGGTGTCGCGCAGAGCCTCGCCCAGGAAGGTAAAGCCCAAGGTGGTGAGCACCAGAGGGATGCCGCCGGCGATCACCGGCCAGGGGGTGTCCCGGATCACCAGGTAGCCTTCGTTGAGGATGGAGCCCCAGCTGGCGGTGGGCGGCAAAACCCCCAGCCCCAGGAACGACAGGCCCGCCTCCACGGTCACCACTACGGGCACGTCCATGGCCGCCAGGATCAAGACCGGGCCGATCACATTGGGCAGCACGTGGCGGCGCAGGATCACCCACATGTTGGCGCCCAGGGACCGCTCGGCGATGATGAATTCGGCGTTCTTCAAGGCCAGGGTGGAGGTGCGCACCAGGCGCGCGTAGCTGGGAATCGTGGTCACGATCACAATGGCCAGCACAAGGGTCAAGCTGGGCCCGGTCAGGGCCACCGTGGCCAGCGCTAGCACAATGGTGGGAAAGGCGCGCACCGTATCGAAGACCAGCAGCAGGAAGTTATCCAGCCAGCGCGGGCCATAGCCGGCCAGCATGCCCAGTAAAATCCCCACGAACATGGAAACGGAAATGCCGATGGCCGCCACTTTCAGGGCCACTTGGCCGCCATAGAGCACGCGGGAGAAGGTGTCCCGCCCCAGTTGGTCGGTGCCGGCCAGATGGCTGAGGGAGGGCCCCTGCATGCGGTCGGGGATGTTGATCTTGTTGGGCTCGTAGGGCGCAATGATGGGCGCGAAGATGGCGCTGGCGAAAAACAGCAGGACCAGGATCAAACCGGCCACGCCTTGCTTGTTCTTGAAAAACACCAACAGCTTTTCGCGCCGCTCGCTCATGGGCGGATTGTCGACCACGGCGGATCCTTTATCAGAGGCTGTCACGGACACGGGGATCCAACCAGGCGACCACAAGGTCGGCAAAGAGGGTGACAAGGACATAAAGGAAGATCATCACCATGACCGAGCCTTGGATCACCGGGAAATTCCGGGACAGGACCATGTCATAGATGACCCGCCCCAGGCCGGGACGGGAAAAGATGATCTCGGCGAAAACGGCGCTGGACAGCAAGCCGCCGAAGCCGATACCGATCAAGGTGATGGTGGGCAAGATCGCGACCTTCAAGGCATAGCGGTAGACCACGGTGTTCTGCCTGAGGCCGAAGGCCCGCGCCGAGCGGATATAGTTCTCGCCCATGACCTCCAGCATGGAGGCCCGCACCATGCGCGCCAAATAGCCCACCCAGCCCAAACCCACGGCGAAGGCGGGCAAGATCAAATGAACAAGCTGGTCGCCGATATCACCCGCATCGCCGGCACCCACCGCCGGCAGCCAGCGCAGCATCACGGAAAACACCAAGATTGACCAAACCGACACCAAAAAAGAGGGCACCGCGATAGTGCCCACGGAAAAGACGCCGGTGAAGCGGTCCAGCAGGCTGTTGGACCGCACGGCGGAAAAACAGCCCAGGGGAATGCCCAGCAAGGCGGCCCAACCCATGGCGGCCAGGCAGAGGCTCAAGGTGTAGGGCAGCTGCTCGGCGACGGTCGCGCCCACGCTGCGCTCGGAAAACACGTCGATGCCCAGGTCGCCGCGCAGCACGTTGCCGGTAAAGATCAGGAACTGGACGAAGACCGGCTCGTCCAGGTGCATCTTTTCAATGTACTTTTGCTGGATCTCCGGCGTCGCCCGGGGCCCCAGGGCGATCGAGGCGGGATCGCCCGGCATGAGGTGCAGCAAGGAAAAGAGGATGAGCACGGCGATCAGCACGATGATGATCGACAAGCCAATCCGTTTGGCGAAATAAATGGGCATGGGGCGCGGCGCGGCGGTGGAAAACTGACGGGCGGCTAGCCGGCGGCATGGCGCCGGCTAGCCCATTTGCCGTCAACCGGCCGGCTTGAAGTACAAGAGCTGCATCTCGCCCGAGGGCGCGAAGTCCACGTCCACCGAGGCCCGATGCACGTAAACCTCCGGCTCATGGGCGAGCCAGACATAGGCGCCGGTCTGTTCCATGATTTCCTGCATGCGGATGTAGATCTGGTTGCGTTCGTCCGGGTCCGTGACGGAGATGCCTTTTTGGTAAAGCTCCTCGAACTCGTCGTCGGACCAGCGTTCCCAGTTCCAGATGCCCACCTGGTCCCGCTTGAACCACTGGAAGGGCTCGTAAGGATCGGTGCCCGCGCCATAGCGCATGATCCACAGCTCCAGATCCTTCCAGGTGTCCCCTTTGGATTCCTGACCCATTTCCCAGAACGGGCCGCTGTCCAAGGGAATGACTTTGACCGTGATGCCCACGTCGGCCAGGTTGGCCTGGATGATCTGGGCGGTCAGCACCCGCTCTTGGTTGTTGAGGGTGCGCAAGGTGAGCTCCAAACCGGAGACACCCGCTTCGGCCAAGAGGGCGCGGGCCTTTTCCGGGTCGTAGCTGTATTGGGACTGGTCGCGCTTGCCGACCAGGCCGGGGCAGACCACGCCGTAGGACGGCTCGACCGTGCCGCCATAGGCGCCCTGCACCACCGCGTCCCGGTCAATGGCGTATTGGATCGCCTCGCGCACCTTCATGTCCTTCAGCTTGGGATTCTCCGTGTTCATGCCCATCCACATGTACTGCAGGGCGCCGGCCACCTCGAGCTTGCTGTCCGGCGGCGGGGATTCCTTGTAGCGGGCATAGGTCTGGGGCACGATCTTGGTCACCTCGACCTCGCCGGCCTCGTAAGCCAGGGCGGCGGCGGTATCCTCGGTGATGAAGATGCAGTCGATGTTGTCGTAAGCCGGCTTGGGCCCGGTCCATTCCGGATTGGGCCGCAGCTTCACCCACTGCTTTTGCTTCCATTCATAGAGGTAGGGGCCGCAGGTGGCCGGCATGTCGGTGGTGAACTTGCCGCCCACGCTTTCGGTGGCCTTTTGCGACAGGATGACCCCGGTGCCCGAGGACAAGGTAGACACGATGAAGGGCGCAAAGGGCGTCTTCATGACGATGGTGCCGCTGTATTTGTCCTTCACCTCCACGGTCTCGAAGGCTTCAAAAAAGCCCTTCCACTCGCTGGTGCTCATGCGGTCGTAGGAATAGGCCACGTCCTCGGCGGTCAGTTCGCCAAAGCCGTTGGTCCACTGAAACCCGGGCTTGAGGGTAAAGTCGATATGGGTCGGGTCCCGCTCCGTGATGCTCTCCACGTAGGCGGTCGGGCGATAGGTGAGCTGGCCATCCTTTTTGCCGAAGTGCACCAGCGCCGGATTGATCGCCCACAAGACGTCGTTATCCGGTGAACCGCCCACGTTGTAGCCGGGATCCAAGCTGTCCAAGGCGCCGTAAAACCGGACCGTTAAGGAGTTGCCAGACTGGGCCTGGGCGAAACTCATATAAGGCCCGAAGGTGGCGACGGCCCCCAGGGCGGCGCTCGAGGCGATGAATCGCCGACGTGTCGGTTTGGTTATAGCCATTGTGATCTCCCTATTGATTCTAATGGTTTATCTCGGTGGGAATTTTCCGCTGTGCCGTTTGATCGCCCGCGGTTTCGCCGACGCTCCCTAAATATCGGCGGTGATCCTATCATGATGTGATCACAATGCCACAGAAATCAAACGACCCCGAAGCTAAGCTTCGCGCGTCTTGCCCTCAAAGATTGTTTTGATCCCTTGGCCTCAAGTTGCGGCAATGTCTTCGAGCATGCGAATGACCGAAACGGAATGAGGACCGTGATGGGCGTCGTCGTTTTCCAGCACGCTGAAAAAAGCGCCCACGACCCCGCTATCCAGGTCGGCCAGCATGAATTGGCCGCCGTAACCGCCATGGCCCAGCCAGCGGCCGTTGGTCATGGTTTGGTTGGAGTAGTTGATCCAGTCGCGGGGGTCAGGCATGGCCGGGCCGGTTTGCCGGCGGCTGCTCTCGATGAAGTCCGGGCATCCCACCTGGCCGCCGTTCGCGCCCCTGCCCCGGCGCGCGAAGAGCAAGCCCAGACGGGCCAGATCCCGCGCGGTCAGGCAACCGCCGCCACTGGCCCAGGGCAAGCCGTTGCGGTCCGTGGTGAGATGAAAACCGCCGGCCATACCAGCCGCGTCGGCGATGTCGGCGAAATAGGCGCCCAGGCGCCGGCCGCTCACCCGCTCCGCGATCCAGCCCAGGACATCGGTGTTGGCCGACTTGTAGAGCGCCGCGCCGCTGGTGTTGGTAATGTCCGCGCTGCTGATGGCGGCCAGAAAATCGTAGGCGGCGGGCACTGCTTGATCCGCCGCCGGCAGGCGCCATCCCATGGGCAGTTCGTGCTGATAGGAACTGCAAAAGGGATCGGCGTAGTCTTCGCTGTAGTCGTTGGCCACGTCCATGTTGAGCACTTGCTGAACGGTGGCCGTCGCATAACCGGAACCGATTTCCGGCAGATAGGCGGCAACTTTCTCGCTCAGATTGATTTTGCCGTCCCTCACCAGGCCGCCGATGATGAAATTGAGGCAGGTCTTGGTAATGGACATAATGGTGTGGGGCTGATCGGGGCCAAAATCCGGGGCATAGGCCTCATACAAGATGTCCTGTCCCCGCGCGATCACCATGCCGGAAAAGTGGACCGAAGCGGTCAGGCGGCGCAGATCCTCCCGGTCGCCGATGCGCGGGTCGACGGACTTTTCCAGACGGAGCACCTGCCCGGCCCGGTAGGTCGTGCTGTAACGGGCCAGGCGATGAAGATTGTGAAAGCCGTGGCGGCGGAAATCCGGCGTGTTCCAGCGGGGCTTGTTGTCCCGCACCACCGCCAAATCGGGATTGGGATCGGTTACCAGATCTTTTTCACTCATACTTTTTCTGCCAATCGGCCTCCTATTTCGAGGACACCCGCGCCGTACCGGTCCCCGGGCGATCTTGGGTGCGGCGGCCGTAAACCGCCGCGTTGACTTCCGGGTCGCCGACCACGCCCGGCTGGTTCTCGTAGACAAACACCGCCATGATGCGCATCTGCCCGCCCAGGACCGGTGTCACCCGGTGCAGGGAATTACAGCCCTGAAAAATACAGAGGGCTCCTTCTGTGCGGGCAACCTCGATGGCTTTGTCATCTCCGTGCAAAAGGACCTCACGCTGTTCAAAAAAGAAATCACGTTCTGGGACGAATCCCTTATTCAGATCCTTAGCAAAAAGCCTATCATTCCTATTGCGCATATGGGAAGCTTCGCGCGCAACAAATCTCGACCGCGGAAGGTTTTATCCCATGACCGAGCACGCCAGCCCTTATGTTGATGACTTTCCCCACAAGGTCACGGAGATCGAGCACTGTTGGATTCCCATGTCCGACGGTGTGCGCCTTTCCGCCCGTATTTGGATGCCCGAGGATGCGGCGCAAAATCCCGTGCCGGCCATCCTGGAGTACATCCCCTATCGCAAAAGGGACGGCACGCGGCGGCGGGACGATTGCCGGCACCGCTATTGGGCCGGACACGGTTACGCCTGCGTGCGGCTGGATATTCGTGGCACCGGCGATTCCGAGGGCCTGATCACGGACGAATACCCGGAGATCGAGCAGGACGACGGGGTCACGGCCATCGCCTGGCTGGCCGCGCAGGACTGGTGTTCCGGCGCGGTGGGCATGACCGGCATTTCCTGGGGCGGCTTCAACGCCCTTCAGGTGGCGGCGCGGCGCCCCCCGGCGCTGAAGGCCATCATTCCCCATTGCTTCACCGACGACCGCTATGCCGACGACGTGCACTGGATGGGCGGCTGCCTGCTCACCGACGGATTTTTCTGGGGCGCGGCCTTTTACCACTTCATGAACCGGCCCGCGGACCCGGAAATCCTAGGCGATGGCTGGCGGAAAAACTGGCTGGAGCGCCTGGAAAACTGGCAGCCGCCGGCGTCCCACATTTGGATGCAGCACCAGCGGCGGGACGACTATTGGCGCCATGGCTCGGTCTGTGAAGATTATGACGCCATCGACTGCGCCGTTTACGCGGTCGGCGGCTGGGAGGACGGCTATTCCAACGCGGTGCCCCGCGTGTTGGCCAATCTGAAGGGCCCGGTCAAGGGACTGGTGGGGCCTTGGGGACACAAATACCCGGAGCAGGGCATTCCCGGCCCGGCCATCGGTTTCCTGCAG
>JANQKX010000576.1 GCA_028280915.1 Kiloniellaceae bacterium | reverse complement strand
CACCAGCTCACGGTAGCCATAACCCCCTTCCTCGATGGCCTGCATGATATTGTCCCGGGCCGCCACCTTGGCATCGGCGGCCACCGAGTCTTCCAAGTCGAGGATGAGCGAATCCGCCGGCAAGCTCCGGGCTTTTTCCAACGCGCGGGTATTGGACCCGGGCATATAGAGAACCGAGCGTCGGGGGCGCAAATCTGTAGACATAGGTGTTTCGTCCTTGTTGTTATGACTCGCATCGACTCACACAAAACCAGGCGACAACGCCTGGCTCGGAGGATTATAGAGGGGGGACTATAGAGGAAGATTCCTTGGTGACAAGCTGTGTGACCACAGCCCCACAGGCCGCCCCGCCCCTCCGGTGAACGGTCTTCGCGTGACGGTAAGAAAGCACCCATTTATGAACATTTTATCTATTCAATCCCACGTGAGTTACGGCTATGTGGGCAATTCGGCCGCCGTTTTTACCTTACAGCGCCTGGGCTTGACCGTCTGGCCCATCCATACCGTGGCCTTTTCCAACCACACCGGCTATGGGGACTGGACCGGCCAGGTTTTCAACGTGGACCACATCAAGGATCTGATCGAGGGTCTGGCCGCCCGCGACGCTTTTCGCCGGTGCGATGCGGTCCTCTCCGGCTATATCGGCGCCCCCGAACTGGGCGAGGTGGTCCTGGAAACCGTCCGGCGGGTCCGGGCCGCCAACCCGCAAGCCCTTTTCGCCTGCGACCCGGTAATGGGGGATTTTGACACCGGCCTCTATGTGAACGAGGGTATTCCCGACTTTTTCAAGGAAGAAGCGGCCGCCAAGGCCAACATCCTGACTCCCAACCATTTTGAACTGGAAATCCTCGCCGGCGGCAAAATCTCCACCCTGGCGGGCGCCATCGCTGCCGCGCGGCAGCTGCTAAATTGGGCCGCCACGCAAGACACCGGCGAACAGGTTACCGGCGAGGGCCAGCAACCGAAAATCGTGCTCATCACCTCATTCCAGCACGATCAAACCCCGGCGGGGGAAATAGAGATGGTGGCGGTAACGGCCGATCGGGCCTGGCGCCTGGTCACGCCCTTCGTGCCCCTGTCCCCCGCGCCCAACGGCTCCGGCGACACGGTCTGCGCCTTGTTTTTGGCCCACTACTTGAGCCACGGCGACCCCTGCCGCGCCCTGTCCCAGGCCGGCTCGGCCATCTATTCGGTCATGTCCGCCACCGGCGCGGCCGGCAGCCGGGAGCTTCAACTGATTGAAGCCCAAGACCGCCTGGCCGATCCCGAGGTGTCATTTAACGCCGAATTGGTCGAGGAATAGGTCCTTAACCCAGGTAGTCCTGGGCCAGGACCTCGGCGATCTGCACCGCGTTCAAGGCCGCGCCCTTGCGCAGGTTGTCGGCCACCACCCACATGGACAGGCCGTTTTCCACGGTGGAATCCGCCCGGATCCGGCTGACAAAAACCGGGTCCTCGCCCACGCATTCGGCGGGGGTGACATAACCCTCGTCTACCCGGTGATCGACCACCGTGACGCCTTCCTGATCCCTGAGCGCCGCGCGGGCCTCTTCCGGGCTGATGGGAGAGTCGAATTCCAAGTTGATCGCCTCGGCATGGCCCACGAAGGCGGGCACCCGCACGCAGGTGGCGCTGACCTTGATGGAGGGGTCCAGGATCTTTTTGGTTTCCACCACCATCTTCCACTCTTCCTTGGTGGCGCCGTCCTCCATGAAGACGTCGATGTGGGGGATCACGTTGAAGGCGATCTGCTTGGTGAACTGTTCCGGTTTCACCGGCTCGTTCACAAAAATGCCCCGGGTCTGGTTGAACAGCTCGTCCATGGCGTCCTTACCGGCGCCGCTCACGGACTGATAGGTGGACACCACGACCCGGCGGATGCGCGCCAAGTCGTGCAGGGGCTTTAAGGCCAACAGCATCTGAATGGTGGAACAATTGGGATTGGCGATGATGTTGCGCTTGCTGTAGCCGGCCACGGCTTCCCGGTTGACTTCGGGCACCACCAGGGGCACGTCCGGGTCCATGCGGAATTGGGAGGTGTTGTCCACCACCACGGCGCCGGCCTTGGCCGCGCGGGGGGTGTGAATGGCCGAAATCGACGCGCCGGGGGACGACAGCACGATGTCGGTGCCGGCAAAGTCAAAGGCCTCCAGATCCTGCACCTTCAACTCGTGGTCCTCGCCAAAGGAAACCTTGGTCCCGATGGAGCGCTTGGAGGCCAAGGCGGCGACATCGTCCACCGGAAAATCCCGCTCGTCGAGGGTGGACAGGATTTCCTTGCCCACCGCTCCCGTTGCACCCACGACCGCCACTCTATATCCCATGATACATTCCTAACTTCTTCAAATTGGATCTTGATTTGAAGCGGCATCTGCTACGCCGCTCCGGTGAAGAATGCAAGCCGGAAGCTTGCCCGAACCGCGAAATGACCGCATGGCGGTGCTCAGTTTCGCTCCCGCCAAGGCCCGAGAAGGCAGATGCCGTGCCAAGAGATAGCCCGGTAGCCCAATCGGGCTCGTGCTCAGCCAGCGGGAATGGAGATCACGCCACAAGCTCATGCCGCGCCTCCAGAAAAACCAGGCCGAAGTCGCCGAGCCGGTGAAATCCAACAGCCTCATAGGCCCGCTTGGCGGCGGCGCTATCGGTGATCAGCAGCGCCCGCTTAACCCCTTTGTGCCGCGCCCGCAGCAAGGCACCGGCCACCACGGCCCGGGCGTAGCCCTTGCCCCGATGGGCCGGCAAGGTGCGCACGTTGCCGATCTGAACGTGGGACTCGGTCAGGCCCACGAAGTTGCAATTGGCGACCAAGCGGCCTTTGTCTTCCAGCACCCACATCATGCGCTCGCGGCAGGCCGCCTCGACGAAATCCCGCGCGCCGCGCCGCAGGTCATCGCTGTCGGCGCTGCCGAACACCTCAATGTCCTGTTCCGCGCGCCAATTGGCCAAAAGGTCGATCTCGCTGACCCGGGGCCGGCGGCATTGGATGGCCCGGTCCTTGAGTTGATCCGGCAACACCAGGTCCTTCAGCTCCAAGGCCAAATGGTCATGGGGCATATCCCGGGCCACCGTGAGGCCCTTGGCCTGCAGGGCCGCCACGGCCTCTTGCACCATGGGCAAGGGACCCATCACCCCCCGCACGGCACCCTCACCCGCCGCCACGTTTACCAACTCGGCCAGGGGAGATTGGCCGATGATCATGACCATGCCGTTCCAATAGCGGGCCGCCATGGCGGTGATCGATCCGTTCTCGAAGCGGGCGGCGTAGCGCCCTTGATAGGCCTCGCCCCTGTCGATCAGGCCGCCGCGCACCAGGTTGCTTTGGGCGAGAAAGGCCTGGTCCAGGTTCCGGGACAAAAAGTCCCGCAGGGCCGCTTCGTCCTGTGACTCGATCACTCGAATATCTGCCAATTGAATGTTTGCCATTTTCCCCAACTTCACCCGAGACGGGTGCTCCAAATACAAAAAAAATGGGCCGCTTCCTTGGAAGCGGCCCGTTGCGTGAACTTTGTAATCGTTCGAGAAGTCAACGCATCGCGGCCGCCCCTGCGGTTTTGCCGGTCATGGTCTTTTTGGTCACAATGGCGCAAGCAAGCGCGGCCCGCCCGGACGCACGACGACCGGAAGAGGAGCACCAAGTGTTGCGGTTGACCAAGGACTTCACGTTAAACGATCCTGAATTCTTGAGGATTTTCAATCCAACGGCTTGGACCATAACGGCCGGATTCTTAACGGTCAATGACGAAGGTCACACTTTTGCCAATTAACCGGCCCTCGTTAGGCGCTTAACCATCGTTAGGCGCTTAAGCGGTCCAACTCGCCCAGGATCGCATCGCCCATTTGCGAAGTGGAAACCTGGGTGCAGCCCTCGGCCATGACGTCGCCGGTGCGAATACCATTGTTCAAGGTGTTCTCCACCGCCTGTTCGATAAGGTCCGCGTCCCGGCCCAGGTCGAAGGAATAGCGCAGCATCATGGCGAAGCTGAGCAACTGGGCGATGGGATTGGCCAGGCCCTTGCCGGCGATATCGGGAGCGCTGCCGTGCACCGGCTCGTACATGGCCGCGCGCCGGCCGCTCTCGTCCGGATCGCCCAAAGACGCGGAAGGCAGCATGCCCAGGGAAC
>JANQKX010000520.1 GCA_028280915.1 Kiloniellaceae bacterium | reverse complement strand
GGCCGTGTTTGTTGACCACGCCGTCTGCGGCGTTTTCCGACATCCGGTTGGTGCCCAGATTGTGGGTCGAGGGATAAGGCGGTGTGGGGAAGGTCCGCGTGGCCCCCACCGCGTCATAGATCGCCGCGCCTTGCCGGTAGGCGTGGTTGCGCATGGCGATGTCGTTGGGATGGTCGGTGAAATGAACGTTGGGAACCGGCATGCCGAACTGATCCTTCTCCTCAGCATGCAGGGTGATGGCATTGGTTTCCTGCGGCATATCCTCGCCGACCAGCCACATGCCGGCCATGTTTTCATAGCCGTCCATGGCCGAGGTAAAGGAGCGCCCCCAGGACCCCGGGTCCAAAAAGGCCGCCATGAAGGGCAGGCCGATGGACAGGGTTTCCATCTCATAGCCGCCCACGAAACCCCGGGACGGGTCGTTGACGGATTCGTCGGTCACGATCCCGGCCATGGTTGTGCCCCGCCACATGCGCACGGGATGGTCGAACACGGCGTAGACCGAGCCGGTCATATGACGCATGTAGTTGCGGCCCACTTGACCCGATGAATTGGCCAGGCCGTCGGGATACTTGGACGAGGCGGAGTTCAGCAACAGACGGGGCGATTCGATGGAATTACCCGCCACGGCCACGGCGCGGGCCTTTTGCAAGTGCTGATTGCCGTCCTTGTCGGCATAGACCACGCCGGTCACCTTGCCGCTGTCGTCGTGCTCGATCTTCAGCACATGGGCATTCTCGCGCACTTCCAGGTTTCCGGTGGCTTCGCCCCGGGGGATTTCCGTATAGGCGGTGGACCACTTGGCGCCGTACTTACAGCCTTGGAAACAAAAGCCCACCTGCTGGCAAGCCGGACGGCCGTCCCGCTCGACGGCATTGATGCCCATGCGCCCGGTATGGACGTTTTGGTAGCCCAGCTTTTTCGCGCCCGATTCCAGGACCTTGTAATTGTTGTTGCCCGGCAGGCCCGGCCGGTCGCCCGTGCGGGTGACGCCGATTTTGTCCTCGGCCTGGGTGTACCAGGGGTCCATCTCCTCGGCGGTGATGGGCCAGTCCAGCAGGTTGGCGCCTTCAATGTCGCCGTATTCGCTGCGTACCCGCCATTCGTGGGGCTGGAACCGCAAGGAAGCACCGGCCCAGTGCACGGTGGAGCCGCCCACGGCCTTCACGATCCAGGCCGGCAGGTTGGGGAAGTCCCGGCTGACCCGCCAGTCGCCGGAGGTGGTGCGCATGTCCAGCCAGGCCAGTTGGCCGAAACTGGACCATTCATCGTTCAGGTAGTCCTCGGGCAGGTGCCGTCCGCCGGCTTCCAGCGCCACCACGGCGACGCCTTTTTGTGCCAGTTCGTTCGCCAAGGTGCCGCCGCCGGCACCGGTTCCGATCACGACGACGACGCTGTCATCATTCATGTCATATGGAGCAGCCATAGTCTTTTCTCCCAATCAAAGCCACGCAATGTCGTCGAAACCGCGGGCGATGTAGCCGCCCTTGGAGAAGGACTCACCCTCGTAGCCGAAGATGGGCCAGACCTCCGGCTGGTTATAAAGGCCGACCACCAGGCCGCCGCGCACCTCTTGGAAGAGGGGGGTATCCTCGATCTGCTTGAGCAGGGCGACCCGGTCGTCTTCCCAGCCCGTGCCCAAATAGCTGGGATGGCCGGCGGCCTGTGTCAGGCCGTCCAGGTTGGCGATGCCGTCCTCGATCATTTGCTTCTTGGCATCGTCGCCGGCGGCGGCCTCGTCGTGGGACTTGACCGCGATGGCGTAATACTGATCGGCGACCCGGTCATGGGGATAGATGTCCCGGGCCATCTGCACCAAGGTGGCCATGGTATCCGGCGACAGGGCCTTGGTCTCCATGGCCCAGGCCTCGCTGGCGTGGGTGATGAAGTTGGCGCCAACAACAAAGGCCGCCCCCGCGGCGACCCCGGATTTGAGCAGGTCCCGTCTGCTCAGTGATTTTGGATTGGTCCTTTGGGACATGGTATCCTCCCTTGAATTTTTCGGAAATTGTATCCGCGCACCCGACGCCCAGCGGCGTTCAAAGCAACGGAAAACTCAGCGGCTTGGGGACCTTAGGTGTAGCGCCCGTGCCGCTGCAGCACTTCGATCTGATAGCCATCAGGATCGGAGACGAAGAAAAACTTGGCGATCACCGCGCCGCCCGGGGCGAACTCGACCAGCTTGCGCGGTTCCAGACCTTCCTGGGTGAAGCGATCGTGTTCGCTTTCCAGATCATCCACCGCAAAGGCGATGTGGCCATAGCCGTTGCCCAGGTCATAGGGCTCTGCCTGGCCCTTGTTCACCGTCAACTCGAGCTCGAAATCGTTTTCCGGGTTCCTGAGGTAGACGAGGGTAAAGCTGTCGAAGTCCATGCGTTCGGCGATGGTCATACCGAAGGCGCGCCGGTAAAAATCGACGGATTTATCTTCATCCAGCACCCGGATCATCGCGTGTATGGCTTTTGCCATGGGTATCTCCCGCAATTGCTGACTGCGGGATAGTTTACCTCATCGAAAAAGGCCCGGGTGGTATTGGGATACTACTCGGCAGCAATGCCGTGGTCGCCCGCGGGTTGTTCGTTCCGCAGGTAGACCAAGCACGCACATCGCAGCAGGGAGGTAAAGTTCTGCACCTCGCCATGAAGCACTTCAACTTCATCGTGTAGTTTCGAGACGAACTGCGGGACCGTCAGATCTTCCCGGGCGGCGATTTCGTTCAGCACCACCCAAAAGGCCGCTTCCAAGCGGATGGACGTGGAAAAGCCGCGCAGCCGCATGGAGCGCGTCTCGCAGGAATAGTTCTCTTTTTTCTGTCCGGCAAAAATTTGACACATGGGATTCCTCCTTATTTTTTGTTTAAGCATAGCAGGTTTTCGATCCGCCGAAAGTCCGGGAACATTAATCTTGGCGGAGCCGGGCGAGGGGTGACCCCTGTTCGTGGGGCCCATTTAAAGGTTTGGCTTTACTCGAAGGCCTGCAGGTAGGTCTCGGCAAGCCGGCCGCTATCCCGGGTGAAGTCCGGCCCGATCTGGCGGGCGAATTCCAGGTGATACTGCTGATATCCCAGCCAGCCCAAGAGCTGCAGGCGGCGCAGCATGATGAAGGAGGGGATTTCCGCCGCCATGTCTTCCAGGATCGACGCGACCTGGCCATAGCCGTCCAGCCAGGCGGCAATCAATTCCGGGACATCGTCCCGCTCTTCCAGGAAACTGAGCGCCCCGGCCAAATCGAAAAGATACCAACCCTGGCCGCAATCGTCGAAATCGATGATGGCGGTGGTATCGTCGTGCACCAAAAGATTGGCCAGGCGTAGGTCGGCGTGAATCAGGCCGAAGCGCTCCCGGTCCCGGCCCAAGGCGTTTAGGCGCCGGCGCAAGACCCGGTCCACCCGGTCAAACAGCGCCGCGCAGTCCTCGGTGATATCGATGCCGTCCTGCCAGCGGCCCCAATTGAGCTGGTCGTCCAGGATGGCCTCGGGCGTCCATTCATGGCGCCGGAAGCTCTCGGGGGGCGTCCAGGCC
>JANQKX010000477.1 GCA_028280915.1 Kiloniellaceae bacterium | reverse complement strand
GGCCGTGTTCGTTGATGGCATGACGGACGGCATCTGACGGGATGGTGTGAACGCTGTTGCTCAGGTTCAGATTAACCCCCAGATCGGCGTTGACCCGCTGGGAGATGGCGCTGGCCCGTGCCGGCTCAATACGGCTATCCCAGATGGCCTCCTGGCGCCCCGCTTGCCCTTTCACTCTCGGTTTGTTGATGATGTGCCTAACCGCCGCCGGCAGGTACTTGAATTCCGCATCTTCTGTCGGGATACGCGCCTCACGCGCCGGAGTTGTTGGCTCAAGGGCCTGGAAATTTTCACCATTCGGTGCTATATCTTGACTGCCCTTGACAGCAGGGATCGCTTCGGGCGTCAGCTCTTCGTCGATAGTCACTATCGGATTAGGGCGCTCTGTGAGGCTCGAACCGGGTCCTTCGGGATCCGGTTTCGATTTTGGGCCTCGGTTCCAATAGGCGGTTTTAAAGTTCAACGTCGCGCCGGGGTGACGTTTGCCGACCGCCCCGAGCACTTCCACCACATGCAACCAGTTGCCGCCGATCAGCGCGCGGTACTCAATGCCGTCATTTTCGTCAATCCGGCGCGCGCGAAGGATTTCGCCGTCTCGCACGATGGCGGGGAAGTGTTCGAAATGCTCCGGCTTCAGGGGGATCGGGTCTCTGCCGTGCTTGTTGAGGGCGTGGCGCGTGTTGTTGGCCGGAATGCTGTGAACGGAGTTTCGCAAATCGATTTCCAGGCCCAAGTCCCGCCTGAAGGTTTCCGAGGCCTGCGTGGCGCGCGCCGGGGCGATCCGACTGTACCACACCGCCTCTTGTCGGCCATCGGGCGGCGCTTCCGGCCTGGCCATGAATTCTTTAACCGCTTTCACGATTTGGCTGCGGTCAATCTCTACCGGATCATAGAGCTGGCCCGGATCGAGGGACGGCCAAGACAGATCTATCGCCAGGCGTGCGGTTTCGGTATGGGCGATGCGGCGCATGCGCTCCACGAGCCCCGACGGGGGCAAATCCGGGCTGAGCTGGCTTTCGTCACCTTTTGGTGCTATGGTGGCTTCACCTAAAACAGCTGGATACGTCTCGGACGTTGGCGCCTGGGCATCGGCTCGACCCGATGAATGGGTAAGTCCAGTAGGGTCGGCGCCGGGGCCTTTGGGTCCCGGCTTGCTGCTTTTGGGGCCTTGGTTCCAGTAGGCGGTCTTGAAGGTCAGGTTGGCGCCTGGATGCCTTGGATTGATGCCGCTCAACACCTCCACCACGTGCAGCCAATTCCCGTTTATCAGCGCGCGGTATTCCACGCCCCGATTGCCGTCCATCTCCGTTGCCCGCAGAACCTCGCCTTCCCGGACGATCCGGGGAATGTGGGTAAAATCTTCGTACGTCAACGGAATGGGGTCCGACCCATGCTTGTTCAGGGCATGAACCGCATTGTTGGCCGGGATGGAATGGACCGAATTACGCAGATCGGCCTCCAGCCCGATGTCAGCCTTGAGGCGCCGGGCAATCTCGACGGCGCGCCGGTGGTCGATCCGGCTATGCCACACCCGCTCTTGGGGGCTGTTGGGCTTGGCAGGCCTACCCATCACATGGCGGACAGCCGCCGCGATGGCCTTGAACTCGGGGTCAACGGAGATCTGGAAATTTTCACCATCCGGTGCTATATCTTGGGTGCCCGATACAGCTGAAAGTCGCTCAGGGCGTAAGCTACCGGTCGATGGGTCCGCCTGTCGGATGGGGCGTTCAGTGGGGTTGGCGCCGGGGTCCACG
>JANQKX010000414.1 GCA_028280915.1 Kiloniellaceae bacterium | reverse complement strand
AGGCGGTGGCGCAGGCCCTGGATGCCCTGCTGGACGGCATCTGGATCCGGCTGCACATCTCGCCCCATTACATGGACTTGAGCGGTGCGGCCCAGGTGCTGGCGCGGTTCCTGGCGACCATCTATCCGTCGCACAAGGACGCTATCGATGCCCAGGCCGCGCGGTCGCAGATCACGCAAGAGGCCTGACGCCGTTATTGCCCCATCATGGTGTTGGTTTGCGCCACCGTATTGGGGGCGGGGACCTGGCTACAGTTGGTCACCGGGATGAGTTCGCGCAGGCGGTCGTGGAAGTTGCGCACCCCCATTTCCAGATCGGACAGGATGATGTCGTCAAAGGCGCTGGAGGTCATGGCCTCGCAGGACCATTCGATAAGCTGCACGTCTTCTTCCTGGGTATCCCGGTCGATGCGTTCGCTGAGATAGCGGGCCAGGCGCTGCTGCCGGTCTTCGTCCTTGTAGCGGTAACTGCCGCCACGCTGGATCGTGCGCCCCGCGCTGATGGGGAATTCCTGATAAAAGATCATGGATTCCGGATAAAGGCCGATTACCGTGTTGGGAAAGATGCCCAGATAGAGCCAGGCGCGCCGGCTGTTATCCGGTAGGTTGGCCATTTCCGGCAGGATCTTTTTATAGTTCCGTACGCTCCACAGGCGTCCCGGCCCGTCGTTGAATGCCGCATAAGAGCGGTTGGTGCCCTCCACCAGGGGTTCGTCGACGTAGTTCTTGCCGTAAAGGTCTTGCAGGGCCGGGTGGGCCTTGGGCACGTGATAGCCCTCGTTGTCCACGTCCCGCACGGACTTCCAATTGACCTGCATCTCGCTCCGCCAGAACTTCGGATAAGCCGGCACCATGTCGGCCAATTGGTAAGGCGCGGTTTCCGCTTCATGCCGGCTCATCAATCGGGCCAAGGAAGGCTGGTCGCCGGGCAGGAAGCGCACGAAAACGAAGCCCATCCAGATCTCGAATTCGATGGGCTTGAGCCCGTGCTTGACCGGGTCCAGCGCGGGCAGGCTCCGCGGCCGCACCGGCGCGCGCAGCGTGCCGTCCAGATTGAAGGTCCAGCCGTGGAAGGGACAGACCATGGCGCCCTTGCACTGGCCCTGCTGGTCGGCCAGGACCCGCGAGCCCCGATGCCGGCACAGATTGTGGAAGGCCCGGATTTGCCCGTCCTCGCCGCGCATTATGATGGCCCGTTCGCCCACCATGTCAAAGCAACGGTAGTCGCCCGGCCCGGGGATATCGGATTGATGACAGGCCAGCTGCCAATGGCGGCGGAACAGCACGTCCTTTTCGATCTCGGTCAGTTCCTCGCTGTGATAGGTCCAAGCCGGCAAACCGCCCCGGTCCCAGTCCGTGTTCGTTTCTGTGGTGTCAACCAATGTCAGGCTCACGATATGTCTCTTAATTTATTTGAGTGATTATTTAAAATAATACAAAAAGGTAAATTTGTCACGAAGAAAATGCCGACAATTGAATGGATTCGGTGCCGTTCGTTTTGTTCCATGGGTTATGTTGATACCTGTTTTGTGATGGGAGGTTGCAGTGGATGAAACTGAGGTGGCCCGCTATTGGAACGGCAATGCGGAAGCCTGGACGGAGATGAGCCGGGCGGGTATCGATTTTTATCGCGATCATCTGAATACGCCGGCATTTATGGCGATGTTGCCGGAAGTCAGGGGGCTGCGCGGGCTCGATTTGGGATGCGGGGAAGGCTACAACACCCGACAGTTGGCTGGATTGGGGGCTCGGATCACCGGAATCGATATTTCCGAAGCCTTTATCGGTTATGCCCGGGAAAGCGAGCGTGCCGATCCTTTGGGCATCGACTATCAGATTGCCAGCGCTCAGAGCCTGCCATTTGCGGATGGCCGCTTTGATTTTACAACCGGCATTATGAGTCTGATGGACATGCCAGATCCGGCGCGGGTCCTACAAGAATCCCATCGGGTTTTGAAATCAGACGGTTTCCTCCAGTTCTCAATCGCCCATCCTTGTTACTATACGCCCCATCGGCGCAATTTGCGCGGGCCGGATGGCCTGACTTACGCCGTCGAAGTGGGTGACTATTTTAGTGATAGGAATGGCGAGGTTGATCGATGGACTTTCGGCAATGCCCCCGAGCACCTCAAACAAAAGTTTGACGACTTTGAGACCCCTCGTTTCACGAAGACGGTCAGCGCGTGGCTCAATCTGTTGATCGATACCGGATTCGCACTTGAGCGCTTGGAAGAGCCCCGGCCCAGTCCGGAAACGATCGAAAAACATCCTGATCTGCAAGACGCGAGCGTGGTTGCCTACTTTCTCCACGTTCGTGTCAGAAAGGCTTAACGCTGAGGTAGGTAACGCTGCCTCAGCGGCGGTTGATGAGCGTGCCGATGCCGCTGTCGGTGAAGATCTCCAGCAGGATGGCGTGGGGTTTGCGGCCGTCGATGATGACGGCGGCGTCCACCCCGTCCTCCACGGCCATTTTACAGGTTTCCAGCTTGGGGATCATGCCGCCGCTGATGGTACCGTCGTCGAGCAGCTTGTTGAGGTCGCTCAGGGTGATATCGGTAATCAGGTCGCCCGACTTGTCCAACACGCCGGGCACGTCGGTGAGCATCAAGAGGCGCGCCGCGCCGATGGCGGCGGCGATGGCGCCGGCGGCCGTGTCCGCGTTGATGTTATAGGTCTCGCCGCCCGCCCCGACGCCAATGGGGGCGATCACGGGGATGATGCCGCCCTGGTCGAGGGAATCCAGGATATCCGGGTTGATCTCGCTGGGCTCCCCGACGAAGCCCAGATCCAGGATCTTTTCGATATTGGATTCCACATCCCGCTTGGTGCGGCGCACCTTGGTGGCCTGGATCAGCCCGCCGTCCTTGCCCGACAGGCCGATGGCGGTGCCGCCGGCCCGGTTGATGGCGGTGACGATCTGCTTGTTGATGGTGCCCGAGAGCACCATTTCCACGATCTCCACCGTGGCGGCGTCGGTCACTCTGAGGCCGTCGATGAACTCGCTCTTGACCGCCAGGCGCTCCAGCATCTTGGCGATCTGCGGGCCGCCGCCGTGCACCACCACCGGGTTGATGCCCACCTGCTTCATGAGCACGATGTCGCGGGCGAAAATCTCCGCCAGGCGCTGGTCCCCCATGGCGTGACCGCCGTACTTGATGACGAAGGTGCGGCCGGCGTAGCGGCGCATGAACGGCAGGGCCTCGCTGATGGTTTGGGCCGCGCTGAGCCATTTTTTTGTCTCGCCGATGGATTTTTTTTTCATTTCCGCCCCCGTCGCGCACCGCCGCCGGTTCCCCTTGGGCAGGAAGCCCGGCCGACGAATCGCTTTTCGTTAGAATGATGGTTCACCCCTACCACAAGCCTGCCGTGGAGGGCAAAGCGTGATCTTTGCCGGTGTGAACCCTAAGATTCGGGCGGGAGGCTCAGGGCTTCCAGCATGGCCCGCAGTTCGGCGATGCCGCTTTGCTTTTCGGAACTGGTGGCGGCGATTTCCGGGTGAGCCGCCGGGCGCTTGGCCAGCGCCTTGCCGGTTTCGGCCACCAGGCGGGCCAGGGGCATGGGCTTGATCTTGTCGCACTTGGTCAGCACCACCTGATAGGAGACGGCGGCCTCGTCCAGCTCCCCCATGATTTCCAGATCGTTGGCCTTGATACCATGGCGGGAATCGATCAGGAGGCAGACCCGGCGCAGCTCGACCCGGCCCTTCAGGTAGGCGCGGGTCAAGCCGGTCCACTGTTCGATGGCCTGCTTGGAGGCGCGGGCATAGCCGTAGCCCGGCAGGTCCACCAAGGTCAGGCGGCCGCCCAGATCGAAGAAGTTCAGGAGCTGGGTGCGCCCCGGCGTGTTGGAGGTGCGCGCCAGGGTGCGTCGGCCGGTCAGGGCATTGAGCAGGCTGGATTTGCCCACGTTGGAGCGGCCGGCGAAAGCCACCTCGGGCCGGCCCAGCGCCGGTAGCTGGTCCACTTGGGCCACCGATTGCAGAAATTGGCACTCCTGGGAGAACAGCAGGCGGCCCGCTTCCAGGTCCAAATCGTCCGGCTCGGCCATGGTGCGGGCGTCCGGGCCTGTGACCTAGCTGCTGGACGAGGTGTTGGCCGAGGCCGGCCCGCGCCCGATGGGCACGCCGGCCCGCTTCATGATGACCGCCTGCTGCAGGATGGACAGCAGGTTGTTCCAGGTCCAGTAGACCACCAGGCCGGCGGGGAACTGGGCCAAGAGGAAGGTGAAGACGATGGGCATCATGAGGAAGATCTTGGCCTGCATGGGATCGGGCGGCTGGGGGTTCAGCTTTTGCTGCAGGTACATGGTGATGCCCATGGCCAGGGGCCAAACGCCGATGTTGAGCAGGTCGAAGATGCCCAGATGGGGCACGCCCCAGGGCAGGAAGCCGAAGCCGTTGAGGATCGAGGTGGGATCGGGCGCCGAGAGGTCCTGAATCCAGCCGAAGAAGGGGGCGTGGCGCATTTCGATGGTCACGAACATGACCTTGTAGAGGGCGAAAAACACCGGGATCTGGATCAGGATCGGCAAACAGCCCGAAAGGGGGTTGGCGCCTTCTTTTTTGTAGAGGGCCATCATTTCCTGGTTCAGGCGCTGCTTGTCTTCACCGAAACGCTCGCGCAGCTCCATCATCTTGGGCTGCAGTTTGCGCATGGCCGCCATGGAGCGATAGGACTTGTTGGCCAGGGGGAAGAACACCAGCTTGATGGCCACGGTCAAAAGCAAGATGGCCACGCCGAAGTTGCCGGTCAATTCGGCCAGCCAGTGCAAGGCATAGAACAAGGGCTTGGTCAGGAAATAAAACCAGCCGAAGTCCACGGCCAGGTCGAAGCGCTTGATGCCCAGGGTTTCCTCATAGTCGTCCAGGAGCACCACTTCCTTGGCACCGGCGAAAAGCCGGCTGGTCACATGACTCTGGCCGCCGGCCGGCACGGTCATGCCTTGATACAAAACGTCGGTCTGGTACTTGGCCACGCCGCTTTTGCCGTTGTAGACAAAGCGGGTGTCCACCGGCATTTCCTGATCCGGCACCAGGGCGACCAGCCAATACTTGTCGGTGATGCCGATCCAGCCGCCGGTGGTTTTTTCCGATTCCACGCCCGTGTCCTGCAGGTCGTCGTAGTCGATTTCCACCAGGGCGTCGTTCAGGACGCCGATCAAGCCTTCGTGCAGGATATAAAAGCCCAGAACGTCGGGGGTGCCGGTGCGGGAAATCAGCCCATAGGGCGACAGGGTGACCGCCCGGTCCGAATTGTTCACGACGCGCTGGGTCACCGTGAACATGTAGTTTTCATCGATCTCGAAAATGCGCTGGAAGGTGAGGCCGGCGCCGTTGTCCCAACTCAGGGTCAGGGGCAGACCGGGGCTCAGCTCCTGGCCGTCGGCCTGCCACACCGTCTCCGCGGTGGGGATGGCCAGGCCTTCCACTTGCCCGGTCCAGCCGAAATTGGCGTAGTAGGGATGGGCCGTGCCGTTGGGCGACAGCAGGACGATGTGCGGGCTGTCCGGCTCGATGGTCTCCCGATACTTTTTCAAAATCAGATTGTTGACCTTGCCGCCGGTCAGGGAAATGGAGCCCTCCAGCGTGGGGGTGCTGATGGGAATATGAGGGGACGCGTCGATAACCTGCTCGCGGGACTGGCCGGCCGCGACCTGACCTGAGCCTTGCTGGCCGGGGATCGTGGCATCGCTGCCCGGGATGCTGGGCTGGGACCCGTCGGCGCTGGGGCTGGGGGTCATCACATCGCCGCTTGCCGTGGTTTGGCCCGACGTCTGGGACGAGGAGGGCGCCGGCGGCGTGGGCGCGAAAAAGAACTGAAAACCAAACAAAATCGCAGCCGATAGGACGATTGCCAAAATGAGATTCTTTTGTTCCATATCGACTGCTGCTCCAGGGCGTCAGGGCCAAAGCGGCGGGCTTTCAGGCCTGCTTATCTTGTTGGTTGCGGATCGCGATGCGACTTATCGAGGGAGGGTCTTAATGAAGACGGGGCGTGGTGCCGGCACACGGCCTCGGTCGGGGGCTCGGGAACCGGGTCGTAGCCGAAGCCGCCCCAGGGATGGCAGCGCAGAATGCGTTTGGCGGCCAGCCAGGCACCCCGCGCCAGGCCATGGCGTTCCAGCGCCTCCACGGCGTAGTGGGAACAGCTCGGCTGGTAGCGGCAACACTGCGCCGTCACGGGCGACAGCAACAGCTGATAGCTCCGCACCACTATGATAGCGATCGCGCGACCTGCATTTACCGGTTTCATGCCTGGCCTATACCCTTTCCACGCCCTTTTGTATATGGCGTGCCTTGCCCCTTTGCCGGCTTTTTTTTGCCGACCCGCGACAAGGCCGTGCGCAGGTCGTCCATGAGATCGGAAAAGTCACGGGTCAGAGTTTCCTTGCGGCCGATCAGGACATAGTCGTGGCCGGCCCGGCCCGCCTGGGGCACCAGCGTTGCCGCGGCGGCCCGCAGCCGGCGGCGGGCGCGGTTGCGGGCAACGGCGTTACCCACTTTTTTGCTCACGGTAAAGCCCACCCGGATGCAATCATCCAGGGGCTCGGCGCGCGGGCTGCGGATCGGGATGGGTGTTTGAGGGGCTGGCGGCTCGACGGCCGGCCGACGGCGGGACTGCAAAATAAGGCCGGGGGCGACCCATTTTTGCCGGGTTCCCGCGACCTTAAGGAATTGCTGGCGTGTCTTGAGCCGCCGGACGATCGGCGTCATGGTCTAGGCGGAAAGGCGTTTCCGACCCTTGGCGCGACGATTGGCCAGAACCCGGCGACCACCGACGGTCGCTTTGCGGGCCCGAAAGCCATGCCGACGTTTGCGGACCAGCACACTAGGCTGATAGGTGCGCTTCACGAGATTTCTCCATCTTACGGGATTTTTTGAATTCGCCGGGCTGTATAAGGGGGCGGGGCGCCCCTGTCAACGATCCCGTCGCGAATCCGGCACTTATGTTTGGTTACGAAGATGACAGATAAAGCGCGGCTTTTGAAACAGGGGACCGGCCGGCAATCGGCCTAACGGTGGGTGGAGCCGAACGGTGGGTGGAATGGCGCTTGGCGGTACACGCTTTTCTCACACCATGGTGATTGGTGGCGGTGCGGGGCGGCGCTTACATCTCCCAAGCCAAAGGAAAATACTGCTAGGAAAATGGACCCTTCGGCGCGGGGCGATAATTGTTTTCATCTTGATTTGCGGAGGATTGGGCCGTGGCGGGATCACTTTCGGCTGATATTTGCATCATTGGGGCAGGCTCCGCGGGCCTATCGGTGGCCGCGGGCGCCGCGCAGATGGGCGCGGAGACGGTCCTGGTCGAAGGCGGCAAGATGGGGGGGGATTGTCTCAACTACGGCTGCGTGCCGTCCAAATCCCTCTTGGTCGCCGGCCGGGCCGCCAATTTCCACCGTCATTCCGGCCGGTTCGGCGTGACCTATGAAGCGCCGGAGGTGAACTTTCAGGCGGTTCACGACCACGTCAAAGGTGTCATCGCCGCCATCGCGCCCCACGATTCCGTGGAACGCTTCGAGGGTCTGGGCGTGAAAGTGATTCAGGATTACGGCCGCTTTACCGCGCCAGATCAATTGGTCGCCGGCGACACCACCATTACGGCCCGGCGCTTTGTGGTCGCCACGGGCTCCGGCCCCTTCGTGCCGCCCATTCCCGGCCTGGCGGAGGTGCCTTATTTGACCAACGAGACGGTTTTTGACCTCACCGACTGCCCGGAGCATCTGATCGTCATCGGTGGCGGCCCCATCGGTTGCGAGCTGGGCCAGGCCTTTTGCCATTTGGGGGCCAAGGTTTCGGTGGTGGAGATGTTTTC
>JANQKX010000329.1 GCA_028280915.1 Kiloniellaceae bacterium | reverse complement strand
ACGCCGGGCTCGAACTGCTTGATGGTGTAGGCGCCGGCGCCGTCCGTGCTGGTGATGTCGATGGCTTCCCCGTCGGGCGCCGGGCGGATGGCCAGGTGATAATCGCTCATCAAGAAGGGGAAGTCGGCATTGCCGCCCTTGAGGGTGAAGGTGACGGTGTGCTTGTCGTCCGCCTTGATTTCCTCGATGGGATCAACGATGGGCTTGGCGGGGGATTTGGAATCGTCGCCCCGGTGATAGTTGATGGAGGCGATGACGTCCGAGGCCTCGATTTCCTTGCCGCTGTGGAATTGGGCGCCTTTTTTCAGCTTAAAGGTCCACGACGTGGCGTCGGCAGAGGGCTCCCAGCTTTCGGCTAGGCGCGGGATCACGCCGCTTTCGTTGTCAATCTCGGTCAGGTAATCCTGCACCGCGTAGCCGAAGGCCAGCATGAAGCCGTTTTCCCAGGTGTTGGGGTCCAGGGAATCCGTGGTCTGGCCGTGGCCCTTGCCGACCCGGTAGTGCCCGCCCTGGTTGGGGGCGGCTTTGGCGGCTTGGCCCATCAAGGTGGTGGCCATGGTGGTCGACACGCCCAGGGCCAAGGCCCCTTGCATGAAGGAACGGCGGTCAATCTGGCCGCTGCGCAGTTTGGCGGTCAATTTATCAAGTGTAATCATTCTGGTCTCCCTATTCGATTTACGGTTAAGCCGTGTTCAGCTGTCGGTTTCAGAAATCACTTGGTTTCAGTGTTGCTTGGGTGTCCATATTGGTCTTTCCCACCGCTTGGGCCAGGATTTTCGGATTTAGACTTCTCCAGCCCAGGTTAGGCGACACGGTTTCGGGGCCGAAGTGATAAGGCAGCGAACCCCAAAAATTTCAGCTCTATATGCCATTTTCTTAAACCGAAGTCTTAAACCGGCAACCCTGTTGGCCTGGCCTTGGTCCGGGCTCCTGCCATGAGGTCTTTGCCTTGGCAGGTCGCCGAGACCTGACGTCGCGGATTGAATAGCGTTGCTCCCTCGTTTTTATTTCTTGGCTGCTGTTGCATAGGCTTGCCAGCTTGCAAGAGTTTTCAGTCAAAAGCTGTCAGGGTCTGGTCCGCTAGCGCCAAAGATATGACCGTTAGCGTCAAATTCCAAACCAACTGCGACGGATTACACCGCGTAACCGCCATGGGGTTCTGTTCCAAAGGCGACACGTTTTGACCGATGGCGTGGGCCGGGTCTCGCCCGGAGCGGACAATTGGAAGTGAGGTGCCGACGGGCCGAGGTTTATTGGTCTTTGAGATTGCTGATGGGTTTGATCGCGCCGGGGGAGATGCGCAGGACCAGGCGGGCGATCATGTCTTGCGGTTGGATCAGCCCCAAATCTTCCCGCGAGGTGGAGGCGGGAGAGGTGCCGCTCAAGCGGTACAACCCGTCGTCGGTGACCCCGTCCACCATTTTGATGATGGGCCCAAAGCGGGGATGGGACACCAGGACCACATCCCCAATGCGCGGCGTTTGGCCGGGGGCCAGCCGGCGGGCCAGGGCGAAATCCCCATCGTCCAGGCCCGGCGCCATGCTGGACCCCTTAACTCGTAAGAGCCGCCAGCCAAACATGATGATCAGTCAGGCCACGCGTGATGCGCGGCGGTTGATTAGAGGACGGGGCGCACCACTTCCAGGCTGGGCGGATAGGGGCAGGTCTTGCGCTCGGTGGCCACGCCCTTGGTGTCCCAGAACACCGCGGCGAACTGATTGACCAGATCCACCAGGGCCTCACCGTCGGCCCGGCTGGTGCCCTGCTTGCAGGCGCTGGCTTTCAGCATGATCTGATGGGCCAGGTCATGGGCGTTGGGGTGCTTTTCGAATTGGGGGGCCTTGAAATAGTCGCCCCAGATGACCCGGATTTCCTTTTTCACCTTCTCGGCTTCTTCTTCCTTTTGCAGGACGCAGCGGGTCAAGGTGTTGGCGGTGGTCAAGGCGTCCGCGTCGGTCTTTTCCGAGGCTTCTTTCATGATGTCCATCATGCGCACGACCGAGAGTGCCGCGATCTGGGCCACGGCCGGATCATAGATCTTGCAGGGGATGTCGCAGTGGGCCTCCGCCTCGGCGACGGGGGCGACACGGTCAAAGGCTTTGATGACGGAATAAAGCACGTTTCCACTCCTGAGGATTGTTGGCGGTGATTGCCGCTGAACCTAGCAGCTTCGCCCGCAAATCAGCAACTGTTTCTGTCGTTTAAGCCGGTCTGCCCGCGGCCCTTGCCGGTTGCCAAGCGGGCCCGTTGGGGTCTTTATGCCCCAATGCTGGTGTCGAGGGCGCGCGGGGGCCAGCCAGACTGCTTTGCCGAGGGGATCACATTGTCTTTGGGACGGAAACCCAGTGTCGAGGGAAACCCGGTGTCTGAGGCGGTATCGGCACCGGCCGCCGGTTTCCAGCAGAACGTTCCCCTTGGCGGCCTGATCGTGGTCCAGGTGATCTGTGAACTGGTCTTTCTCTATGGCGGCCACGCCTGGATGGGATGGGGGGCCAAGGCCTTGACCGCGTTGCTGCCCCTGTTCGCTTGGCGGTCCCTGGCGTGGCGGGAAGCCTACCTGCTGGGGGTCTGTGCCCTTTTGATCCTCTTGGTATGGGCCTTTGAGCGGCCCTTGGGTCCGGTCTTGGTGGAAGGCCTGGACCGGGCCGCCTATTTGACCAGTTTTATCCTGCTCATGGCCCTGTTGCGGGAAGGCGCGGTGAAATCCAGCGCCGTCTTGCGGGTGGGCACCTATTTGACCCGGCAACCGCCGGGCCGGCGCTTTTTCACCATCTTTTCCGGCACCCATTTGTTTGCCGTGCTGATCAATCTGGGTGCTCTTTCCCTCTTTGCGCCCATCATCCAGCGGGGCACCCGCCACGGGCTGCCGCCCGGCGCGCCCTTGGACGACATCAGCCAGGTCCGGGAGCGGCGCCAGCTGTCGGCGGCTCTGCGCGGCTTTTCCTGGTTTTTGCTGTGGGCGCCCACCTCGGTGACCCAGGCGGTCATGCCCACCTTGCTGAGCGGGATTGACGCGGCCCGTTTGATGGGCACGGGCTTTGCCCTGGCCAGTGTCATGTTCGCGGTAAGCTGGCTGGAAGACCGCCTTAGATGGCGGGGTCTGCGCAAGCGACTGCAGGCCGAAGGCCGTTTGCCCCGGCCGGTGGCCGGTCCCTTCCCGCGGCTGTCCGCCCTTCACCTGGCGGCGGTTTGCGGGGTGCTGTTCGGTCTGACCCTGGCGTTTTCCCGCCTTGGCCAGGTGACGGTGGTGACCGGCGTGATGCTGTCGGCCCCGATCGTGGTCGGCCTCTGGATTCTGGTGCAGCAAGGGCGGGCCGGCGGCCAGGGCCGGATCAAGGCCACGATGGCGCGCTTGCGGGAGATCGCCTTCGGCTCCATGCCCGGCTATGGGCGCGAGGCCATTTTCCTGGCCTGCGCCGGTTTCATCGGCACCTTGACCGCCAGTTTGGTGCTGGCGGCGGAGGCGGCGGCCTTGCTCCACCTGGCCGATTGGCCGGCGTGGCTGGTGCTTTGGGTATTGAGTGTTTCGGTCTGGGTTTTCGGCCAAGTGGGCCTGAGCCCGATCACCATGGCCGTGTTCTTGGGCTCCGTGGTGGCGGACCTGCCCAATCTGCCCGTGGACATGACGCTGGCAGCCCTGGCCATCGCGGCGGGGACCGGGCTGTGTACCCTGGGGGCGCCCTTTTCCTCCGGCGCGATCATGCTGGCCCGGGCCAGCGGGTACAGTGCTTCCACCCTGACCTGGCGCTGGAACGGGCTCCATAGCTTGGTGGTCATGGCCGTCCTGGCCGTGGTCTATGTGGTTTTGACCTGGATCTAGGGCGGATCTAGGGTGGGGACAAGGCGCGCCCTAATGCAGGAAATGCAGTTTCACCGTCTGCAGGTCGTGGCCTTGCTTGGTTGACACCCCGTCGGCCGCCGCGTTGACCAGGTGAGCGGAAAGCACGTGCAGATGATCACCGCCCTTGGCCACGTCGTCCAGGTGGGGCGCGTCATCGGGGAAAGCGACCGTCTCGCCGTCGTGTGCGATTTGCAGTTCCAGTTTCACCTTGTCGAAGCTGAGTTCGATGTCCAGGCGCGTGGCCCCGCGGTGGGGCAGGACCGTGTCCACCAATTCGATGAGGGAATCGGTCATGCGGTGAACTACCTCCGGGCGGATGCCCCAGGCGGCGCTGTTCTTATCTAAAAAGCCGATGAGGTCGTCCAGGGAGCCGTCGGCGAAGTCGAAGCTGGTGGCGCTGCGGCGGGTGATGCCGATCTGCATGATCATGTTCAAGGTAATCGCCATGACCGTGGCGAAGGACAGAGGCGAGCAGGTGATGGCATGGAAGCTCGACGGCAGCTGGCCATAAAGGTCGGGCAGAAAATCGATGGAGAGGCCCGAGATGATCGAGCAGCCCACGACGATGATGGAGCGGGGCTCCATGGGCCGGGTCATGATCAGTTGCCAGCCCGAGACGATCATGAAGCAGGCCACATAGATGAGGATGGCGCCTTTGACCGGCACGGGCATGATGACAAAGACCGCCGCCAGGACCGGCGAAAAGGCCAGGGCGATGAAGATGAGGCCGGCGGCGAAACCGATGCGCCGGCTGGCCACGCCCGTGGACATGGCCAGCCCCACATTGCTGGCCGAGGGGGAAGGGGCCATGCCGCCCACAAGGGCACTGCCCATCACGGCCACGGCGTTGGCCAGGATACCGCCCCGGATGGAATTCAATTCCGGCACGGCCCAGTCCGCGTCGTCGATTTTTTGGCTGGTGGAAATCACGCCGATGGCCTTGATGGACGAGGCCACCCCGGCGATGACAAAGGGCAGGATCAGACTTGTATCAAAGGAGAGGTCCCAGGGCGCGTGGGGCACGGGCAGGGCGAACAAGCCGGCGCTGGTCAGGTAACTCAGGTCCTTTTCGGGAAAGATCTTCAGCCCGTAGGCCAAGGCATAACCGGCGCCGATGCCAATCAGGACACTGTAAAGCCGCAGGCGCGCCCCGCCCCAGACGCTGATCCCGAACATCAGGCCAAGGGCCGAGAGGCCGGTGATCACCTCTTCGGGATGGGCCTGCTTGTCGGTTCCGTCCAAGCCGCAGATGGAGGATATGCCAAGGGGCACCAAGGTCACGCCCACCATGGCCACGATGACCCCGGTCACCTCGGGCGGCAAAAAGGCCCGCAGGCGGTGCAGCACCCGCGATAGCAAGGCCTGGGTGGCGGCCGCCACCAGCAACATGCCGAAGACCAAAGACATGCCGCCGGTCTGAGCGGCGACCAAACTGGCGGGCAGGTAAGAAGGGCCGGGTAAACAGGGACACAGGTAACCCGCCCCCATCTCCTTGGTTTTGAGGGATTGCAGGATCGTTGCGACACCGGCGACGATCATGGAAATGCGCACCAGTTGGTCCGCCAAGTCGGCCCCGCCGCTGGCCGCATGGGCGATTAGGGACGCCATGATCAAGGTGGAGGACATGACGAAGCAGTGCTGCAGCCCCATGCCCCATTGCAATCGCCCGGGAATGGGGTCCGTGCTGGCATAAAGCAGATTGACGGGACGCGTGGTCATGCCGGCTTATCTCTCGTGCCCGGGTGTCTTGGATGACCGGCTTTCATGGGGGGCCGACTTTCATGGGTGAAAACTTGGCGGATTGAAAGTGCGGGGACGGCAGGCGTTCATAGTTTGGCGCAGACTTCTTCCAATGACTGATGGGCATTGAACTCCTCATGGCAGCCGCTGGCGTGAATCACATGGTGGACCCGGTTTCGACAGCCGCACAGCGTCAGCCGGCCGCCTTGGCCGCGCAAATGGCGGGCGGCTTGCAGTACCACCTGCAGCCCGGCGGCGGCCATGGATTCCAATTCGGAAAAGTCCAGAATGATGTGTCTTTCGCCGGCGGCAACCCGGCGCGCCAGTTCCTCACCCAGCGGTCGCGCGGTTTTTTGGTGCAGCCGCCCGTAGACCTTGAAGATGAGGGCGTCGCCATGGCGCCGCTCGAATAACTGCATGGGGCCGTCCGTCTCTGCTCGTCGTTCGTTTCATTGCTTTGGACAACCTTAAACCGGCAGCTGATTTAAATCCAGTCAGCCTAAGCTCCCATCGCCAAGACATGATTTTGAACGACATGATTTTGGACGACATCATTTTGAACGAAGCGTCACCTTCATTTGCCATCTATGGCTTTTCCTCGCCGCAGAACTGAACTAGCCTGCGATCCTTCGGAAAACAAATACGAATCAGGGAGGCACGGCATGTACGCAAGAGTGACACAATTCGTCTGCAAACTGGAGAGTTTGGACGACCTCGTCGCCCAAATGGATGATGTGAAGGCCAAGGTCAAAAAGATCCCGGGCGTGGTGGACGTTTACAGTGTGTGGGGCGATGACGGTCATGGCGTGGTCATGGCGCTGTACCAGGACCAGGCCGCCTGCGATACGGCGGTGCCCCTGGTGGCCGATGTTTGGTCCGTAATGGCCGACTTTCTGGCCGGCCCGCCCGAGGCGAAAGGCTATGCCAACGTCATGCACATCACCGGATAGGCTGTTTCCGGGAAATCATTGCTGTTGTCCACGGGCCGCGCCTGTTTGGCCGACCCGGGCTGATTTGCTGAAACGCGGGGTCACGCCCAACGTGATGGGTGCGACCTTGAGCCCTGCGGCCGATGCTCCCTAGCGCCGGCCGGGCGCCGGTGTTGTTGGTCACATGTTTGAAGAAGAGTTAAAACGCTTCCGCCTCCATGGCGCTTTGCGGGCCACTCTGGCGGCCATGATGGCCCTCTTGGTCAATGTGGCCTTCGATCTGGATTTCGGCTACCTTTCGGTCCTGGTGCCGCCGTGCCTGCTCTTGTTGTATCCCAACGAAGAGGCCGACTACGGCCTGCAGATGGCACTGGGGCCGACCTTGGCCGTGCTGGCCGTGGCCTTGATCTTGTATCTGGTCGGCGATACGGCCTTCGTCGCCGGGCTTTTGTTCATGGCCTTGTTTTATGGCTGGGGCTTTGTCTTCGTCCGGAGTGATTTCAAGTTCGGCGCCGTTTTTGGCTTTATAACGGTCGGTATCTTGTTTTTTGGCATGATGACCGCGCCGAATGACGCGGAATCCACGGCGGCTTACTGGACATTGCAGATTTGGCACGGCCTGTTTTGGTCCTGGTCGATGGTGGTCATCGTGTGGCCTTTCGACCCGCGCCGCATGGCCCTGCGGCGCTTGGGCGCCATTTTGCACGATCAGGCCAGGCGCCTAGCCTATTTGGCTGAAAACGGCCGGGGCATCGATCTTCGGCCGGTGCCGCGTACGGCCTTCATGGAGATTTGGGTGTTTGCCGAGATGTCGGCGGCCAAGGGTGAGGGGGCGGCGCCCTTGCGGCGGGACGTGGCCGACATGGCCCGGGACCTCACCATACGGGTGGGGCTGGTGGAGCGGGGGACGTCTTGGCTGCAAATAGCCAAGCTCTCCCAGGCCGAGCGGGCGGTTCTGCGCCGGGTCATGCTTGACCAGGCCCAAGCGATCAAAGCGGTGGCGCAAGCGGTCGTCGAGGACGGGCCCTTGCCGGAGGTTGCGCCAGCCGCGCTCGACGATTTGGCCGGCCTCTCGGATCGCCAAGAGAGGTTGATGGATCAAGCCGGGACGGAGAACAGCCGCTTCGGGGCGACCTATGTGGAACGGACCCTGATCTCTCGCCTTCGGCAACTGGCCGATGACCTGAACCGCTTTGTCACCGCCTATGACGCTTGCCGTCCGCAGGGGGCTATTGCCCCGGCCCGATCACAAGCGCCTGTGCCTCTATCACAAGGACCAGCATCACAAGAGTCGGCTTCACGAGAGCCGGCATCACAGGTAAAGCCGCCGATCTCCTGGGAAGAGTCCCTTTTTGCGCTGCGAATGGCCACCACGGCTCTGATCGTGGTCCTTTTGATGGCCTATTCGGGACTGCCGGGCGGCACCCAGACGCTGGTCGCCGCCTTGGTGGTGGTTTGCCAGACCAATCTGGGAAAATCCCACGAGCGCTTTTTGTATCGTATTGGCGGTGTGGTGATCGGCGGCGCCTATGGCCTGCTGGTTTATCTGATCATGTCCCACGTGCCCTTTTTTCCGGTTTATGTCCTGTCGATGGCCCTGGGGCTGCTGATCTTCGGCTATCTTGCCTGCCGATTTGACCGGTTTAACTACATGTGGGCCCAGGCCACTTTCATGCTGGCCATTACCATGGCCTCGACCGAAGGGCCGATCAGCGATTTAGAGGACGGGGCGCTCCGGCTTTTCGGGGCCGTCGTCGGGTGCAGTTTTGCCCTGGTTATCAGCCAGTTTGTATTCCCGGTGGATCCGCAGGAAAAATTGCGGCGGGACCTGGCCCGTTCCTTGCGGTCCACCGGGGCGTTCATGGCGGCCTTGGGCCGGCGTGCGGCCGCAACAGATGATGATCTCACCATCGCCAGCGCCGGGCACGGCAAGGCCCCGTCGTTGGAAGCAGCGCTGGCGGCGGTGACCAATGCTCTCATCGCGGGTCGCCGCGATCAAGGTGCGATCGAGTTGCTGATTCGGCGCGGCCCGCAAGCGAACGCGCTGCTTGGGCGATTGGAAGCCCTGAGCGAGATTCGCTTGGATCTGCAAACAATCCTGAATGCGCGCGAGCAGCTTAAAGACGCGCGTTCGCGGGATTATCTGCTGGCCCTTACCGAACCGCTGAAAGAGGACTGGGCCGTCGCCGTGGAAGCCATGGCACACGCCAGCGAAACCGGCCTTCATCCCGCAGGGCCGGACCGGTTGCAAAAATTGTTGGACGACTATAAGGAGATCACCCACGCGGCTCAGAACCGGGACTGGCACATTACGCCCGACAATCCTGATTGGGACAACTTGACGACCATCATCAATTCAATTGATGTGATACTCTTCAAGATGTGGCGCATGGAACAAGCCGCGGCGGTGTGACAGGGCGTGCCGGGCTTACCCGAACAAGGAGGGCGGAGGAGTGCTTTATTTCGTCGACGAACGCTTTCGCAACGGTGACCCCAAGCCGGCTTACGCACGTTTTGCGGAAAAGGGGCGCATGGTGCCCGACGGTCTGGAGGTCAAGAACACCTGGATTACCCAGGACCTGACCCGCTGCTTGATGATTATGGAAACCGAGGACCCCGCTTTGTTCGATCTTTGGATCGAAAAATGGGCGGACCTGGTAGACTTCGAGATCACGCCCATCCGGCCGGGCGGGGACGCGGCGGTGCAAGTCGTGGCAAAGGCCGGGTAACGCGCCGTTTCCCGGTTTTGGCGCTATCGGTTCATGTTCGAAGACGAGATCAAACGCTTCCGCCTTTATAGCGCCCTGCGGGCCACTTTGGCGTCCATGATGGCGCTCTTGGTCAACGTGGCTTTTGACCTGGATTTCGGCTACGTCGCGGTGCTGACGCCCCAATCCCTGCTTTTGCTGCACCACAATCAAGAAGTGGACTATGGCCTGCAGCGGGCCCTCGGACCGACCTTGGCCTGCGTGGTTTCGGTCATCATCCTGTTTCTGATCGGCGACACGGCCTTTGTCGCCGGGCTTTTGTTTTTGGCCTTGCTCTACGTGGGCGCTTTCGTCTTCGCTAAGGGGCAGT
>JANQKX010000299.1 GCA_028280915.1 Kiloniellaceae bacterium | reverse complement strand
CAAAACCTTTCTATTTGTTCTGATCACCAGCGTTTTGCTGTGGGCCGGCATCATCGCCGGTATCCTTTGGCTGGTGTAACCGGCGCCGTCATTTTTTGGCCGCCAGACTCTCCCGTTGGGCGTCGAGCTCTTCCTTAAGGGCCTCCAGCTCCAACCACCGTTCCTCGCTGGCCATCAAGTCATCCTGGGCCTTGGAGAGGGCCTCCGCCGCCGCGGCAAAGGCCTCGGGATCCTTGGCAAAAAAGTCCGATTGGGCCAGTTTTACATTTAACTCCGCGATTTTTTCGGTCAGTGCGTCGATTTGCTCCGGCAACTGATCCAGTTCCCTTTGCTGCTTATAGCTCAGCTTCACCGCCGTGGCCTTGGACGCGGTCTTGGGCGCGGCGTCAACCGCTTTACCACTTGATCGCCGCTCCTGGCGGGCTTCCCGCTCCGCCCCCTTCCGCTGGGACAGGTAGTCCTGATAACCCCCGGCATAGTCCTGGATCCGCCCGCCGCCCTCGACCGCGATGATGCCGTTCACCAGGCGGTCGAGGAAATCCCGGTCATGGCTGACCAGCAGCAAGGTCCCGTCGTATTGGTCCAGCACGTCCTCCAGAAGATCCAAGGTCTCCATGTCCAAATCGTTGGTCGGCTCGTCGAGCACCAGCAGGTTGCTGGGCTGGGCGAACAGCCGGGCCAGCAGAAGACGATTGCGCTCACCGCCGGACAGGGTGCGCACCGGCTGCCGGGCCTGCTCGTCGTGAAACAGGAAATCCCGGAGATAGCTGACCACATGCCGCTGGCGCCCCTGCACCATCAGGGAATCGCCACCATCGGGCACCAGATTGCGCCAGAGGGAAGACTCCAAATCCAACTGAGCCCGGCGTTGATCGAAGTAGAGGGGCTTGATGTTGCTGCCCAGGCGAAGGCTTCCCCGGTCCGGCGCCAAATCACCGATCAGCAGGCGCACCAAGGTGGATTTCCCGGCGCCGTTGGGCCCGATGATGCCGATCCGCTCGCGGCGGCGGATACGGGTCGAAAAGCCCCGCACCAGGACCAGCGGCCGGCCCCCTTCTTCCCGCGCCCCGTAGCTCTTATCCAGATCCTTGGCCTCGATCACCAAGGTGCCGCCATCGCTGCTCGCCGCAGTGGCCAACTTGGCGGTGCCCGCCGCCGCCACCCACTCCCGGCGCTTCTGCCGCAGGTCCTGTAGGCGCTTTAAGCGGCCTTCGTTGCGCGCCCGCCGGGCGGTCACCCCACGGTGCAACCAATGTTCTTCCCGCTTGATCTCCCGCTCCAGCTTGTGGCGGGCCACCTCTTCCTGGGCCAGGAGGTCGGCGGACCAGGCATCGAAGTCGGCGAAATTCCGGTTCAGCTTGTGAATCCGGCCCCGGTCGAGCCACAAAACCGACGAGGTCACCCGGCGCAAAAAAGCCCGGTCGTGGCTGATCACCAAAATGGCGCCGCGAAAGCGCGCGACGGTTTCCTCCAGCCATTCGATGGTGGTCAGGTCAAGGTGGTTGGTGGGCTCGTCCAACAGCAGCACGTCGGCCTCGCTGATCAAGGCCCGGGCAATGGCGGCGCGGCGGCTTTCGCCGCCGGACAGGTTGTCGACCAGGGTATCGGTCGCAAGCTGGACCTTTTCAAGCACGCTGAGCACCAGGTGATGGCCGCCATCGGCAGCGTCGGCTCCTTGCTGCGCGGCGACCAGGCCCCCGGCCACATAGGCGCCGACGGTGTGGCCCTTGGGCATCACCGGATCTTGCGGCAAATAGGCCACCCGCGCCCCAGGTTTGTGGAAGAGTGTGCCCTGATCCAGCGGCTGCTCGCCGGCCAAGGCCTTCAAAAGAGTCGACTTACCGCTACCGTTGCGGCCCACCAGGCAGCTGCGCTGATCGGGCCCAAGGCCCACGCTCAGGCCCTCGAACAACGGCTGGGAACCAAAGCGCAGGGCCGCGTCCTGAAGCGCGATGAGAGGCGGATCGGCTGCCATGGTCCCGTCTAGCTAAAACCGCGGATTTTCCGGATCTGATCATAGGCGGCGTTAATGGTTGCCAGCTTTTGGTTGGCAACCTCGACGAACTCCTCGGGCATGCCCTGGGCGATCAGCTTGTCGGGGTGGTTTTCGACCACCAGTTTGCGATGGGCCGTTTTGATCGCCTCGTTGGACTCCTCCCGGGTGACCCCCAAAATGTGGAACGGGTCGGCCCCATCGTCGGGCCGGTAGTGGGCCTGGATGCGATCCCATTGCTCTTCGTTAAAGCCAAAGATCTGCGCCACGTCGGACAGGAACGCCATTTCTTCCGGCGCCACATCTCCATCGGCCCGGGCAATGTGGAAAAGGCCGCCCAGCAACTCTTCCAGCACATTCGGATGGTCTTTGAACAACCGCCCCAATTGGCGGGCATAGGGCACATAACCGCTGGCATCCCGGCGCGCCTGGTCGAACAGGCGCCCCACATTCTTCATTTCGCCCGGGGGGATGCGAAAGACCTGTTTGAAGGCATCGATTTCGTCGCGGGTGACCTGACCGTCCGCCTTGGCCATCTTGGCGCTGAGGACGATCACGCCGATGGTAAAGGCCACTTGCTTGTGGGCACCGCCCAGGCCGCCTTCGCTTTCCTCGCTGCGCATCTTGTCCACGGCGTGGCCCGCCACGGCGCCGATGAGCGCGCCCAGGGGCCCGCCGACGGCAAAGCCGCCAACACCGCCCAGAATTTTGCCCCAAATACTCATCCCAATCCGCCCATGGTCCTCGAGCCGCCGCCAGCCGGGTGCGGCTCATAACAGATCTGTCTCGCCATACCACCTTGATGGCATGGATTCGCCAGCAAGTACAGTCGCCTCGCAAAAACATCTTTAATGGGAAGTCGGCCGGACAGAGCTACCAAAGGGTCGTCATTCGGACCCTTTTGCCGAGTTTGTTCGCCGATTAGTCCTCGGCGCCGCCCAAGCGGCCAATACCCGGCACCTTGAGCGCCCAATCAAGGGGATCGACCCCGAAGGAAAGGCCGAGCACGTTGATCTCCAACCCCTCCTCCCGCGCCAGCATGAGGCCGAGCAAGCCAAAGAGCGAGACCTGATAACCCGTACCGCTGGGGCTGGTCTTGGCCAATGTGGTTTCGCCCAAAAAGTCCTTGCCAATCGCGGTGGGCGGCAGGTCAAGTTTCAGTTCGGGCAAAATCCGCCCCATCTCGGCGGTAAAGGTATTGGAATTGGGGCCGGGCCAGGTGCGGTAATCGTAAGCATAGGGGTAGGTATCAACCGCTTGTTCCAGCCGGTCAATCATCTGTTCCACCTGCGGGCCGCGCAAGTCGGCATAGATCTCAGGATCGGCGCCGAACCAGCGGCGGTCGGGGGCGCCATTGTGGTGGCGAACCGCCGACGCGCCGCTCCACGCCCGCCAGCCAATGACTTCATAGGTGGTATAGTGCGTTGCCCCCGCCCGCTTGGCGGAAATCCAGGTATGCACGGCAAAGGCGCCCCGCCAGGAATAGGTACGGGCGCCATAGACTTGAATGATCGGGTCGTGGAATTGCGCCGGATCGGGCGCCATGCCCACGGAATCCCGATTGGCCACCCGCCAGTCCGTGTCGAGCTTGGCCATGCCGCTCACCAAAGCCAGGGCGGGACCCGCCAAGAGAACGGCCAGAACCGCCATGATGTACCAGGTCATGCGTCGCGTGTTTCTGATTTGTTGTTTCCACATCAAAGCACTATGCCAGTTGTCTAGATGGGGTCAAAGCAACGTTATTGTGAGACCATGGCGGCAAAAAGGCGGGAAAAGGCCGCAAAACCTGTCTTTAGAGGTGATTTCCGGCCTTATGCTTTAGGTGCTTTAAGTCTAGCTTAACGGCCGTTATCGAAGTGTTTAAAGCCCCCATTAACATCTTGCGCCTACCTTCTTGGCTCGAGCGCAAACACGAAACGGGGGCGATGGACGGACCCAAGAAAATCACTGGGGCCTGCCTCTGTTATCTAGCGGTGAGGAGAGCTAGAATAAATGTCGAGCCAATCAGCCAGTTTGACCCAAGAAGACGTCATGCGCCTCCAGGAGGATTCCTCCGCCGAGACACGCGCCCTCATGGCCGAGAAGGTCGCGACTGAATTCGAGCAGAAGTCCCTGACGCCGGAAGAGCGGCAGATCGCGGAGGAAATTTTTCGCCACTTCATCACGGATGCTGAGGTCCGGGTGCGCGAAGCTCTCTCCAACCACCTGCAATCCTCGTCGGACGTGCCCCATGACGTGGCGGTTTCCCTGGCCAACGATATCGATTCCGTGGCCTTGCCCGTGCTGCAGTACTGCGAGGTCCTGTCGGACGAAGACCTGATCGAGATCGTCGGCGGCACGAACGCCCTGAAACAAGAGACCATCGCCAAGCGCAAGACCATCGCCGGCCCGCTGGCCGATGCCCTGATTGAAACCGGAAATGATCGCGCGGTTGAAACCTTGGTGCGCAACGAGGGTGCCGAACTGGATCAAAAAGCACTGGAGCGGGTGGTCGACGCCTATCAGGGAAACGAAGCCGTCTCATCGGCCCTATCACTGCGGCCCGACTTGCCGGTGACCGTCTCCGAGCAGCTCATGAACGTGGTGGCACAACAGCTGAAATCTCACCTGGCGGCACAGCACGACCTGCCCGAAGAGATGATCCGCACCTTGTTGCGGCAAGCCCGCAACCGGGCTACCAACAGTCTCCTGCGCGAAGGCTGTGAAAGCGAAGCCCAGGTGGACGAATTGCTGGACCAGCTGCAAGCCAACGGACGCCTCTCGGCGGAAATGATCATCGAGGCCCTCTCCGAAGGGGATATTTATTTCTTCGAAGCCGGCATCGCCCGCCTTGTGGGCATCCCCATCGAAAATGCCAAGTCCCTGATCCACGACAAAGGCGAATTGGGCCTCAAATCCCTGCTGCGCGCCGTCGCTTAGCCCCGTCAAAACTCACAAAACAAGTTCATCTTCAGACCCCACCGGTCGGCCAATCGACGGCCCGCCGAGTGAACCTGCTCCCCAAAACGCGCGGGGCTCAAGAGAGAGTCAAAATTTATCATTGACATTTTATCGATAAATTGTCGATATTGTGCCATCATTTCATTTTTTGACGGGTGACTGATGATGGGCATGGGCCAAGGTCTTACGAACGATCATGGGCAGGTTACGGGCAATGGTTGGCAGTTTTGGGTGGACCGGGGCGGCACCTTCACGGACCTGGTGGCGCGCCGCCCGGACGGCAGCCTGACCACCCACAAGCTTTTGTCGGAAAACCCCGAGCAATACAAGGACGCGGCGGTGCAGGGCATCCGCGACCTCTTGGGATTAAGCGCCGCACAAGCGATCCCGCCGGCCACCATCGAAGCGGTGAAGATGGGCACCACCGTGGCCACCAATGCGCTTCTGGAACGCAAGGGTGATCGCACGGTCTTGGTGATCACCCGGGGCTTCCGCGACGCCCTGCGCATCGCCTACCAAAACCGGCCGCACCTTTTCACCCGTCAGATCATCCTGCCCGAGCTGCTTTACGAAAAGGTGGTGGAGGCCGACGAGCGCCTCACCGCCGATGGCCAGGTCCTCACCCCCTTGGATGTGGCGGGCCTGCGCGGGCCGCTTGAAGAGGCCTACCGCGCGGGCATCCGCTCCGCCGCCATTGTCTTCATGCACGGCTACCGCTACCCGGATCACGAACGGCAAGCCGCCGACCTGGCCAAGGAAATCGGCTTTACCCAGATCTCGATCAGCCATCAGGTCAGCCCCCTAATGAAACTGGTGGGCCGTGGCGACACCACGGTGGTCGACGCCTACCTCTCCCCCATCCTGCGCCGCTACGTTGAACAGGTAGCCAGTCAATTGGGGGACACCCGGCTGATGTTCATGCAGTCCAACGGCGGCTTGACCGATGCCGCCCTGTTTCAGGGCAAGGATTCGATTCTTTCCGGCCCGGCCGGGGGCATCGTCGGCGCGGTGGAAACCGCGGCCATGGGGGACATCCACAAGATCATCACCTTCGATATGGGCGGCACCTCCACCGACGTGGCCCACTACAACGGGGAATACGAGCGGGCCTTCGAGACCCTGGTGGCCGGCGTGCGCATGCGCGCGCCCATGATGCAGATACACACCGTGGCCGCCGGCGGCGGGTCGATCCTGCATTTCGACGGCGCCCGATACCGGGTCGGGCCGGATTCCGCCGGTGCCAATCCCGGGCCGGCCAGCTATCGCCGCGGCGGACCTTTGACGGTGACCGACTGCAACGTCATGCTGGGTCGCCTGGTGCCCGCCTTTTTCCCCAAGGTCTTTGGCCCCGGCGCCGACGAAGCCCTGGACGCGGACATTGTCCGCCAGCGTTTTGAGGATCTCGCCACGCAGATCCATGACGCCACGGGCGACCGGCGCAGCCCCGAGGCCGTCGCCGCCGGCTTTCGCCAGATCGCGATCGAAAACATGGCCAACGCGATCAAGAAGATCTCCACCCAGCGCGGTTATGATGTCACCGAATATACCTTGCAGTGCTTTGGCGGCGCCGGCGGCCAGCACGCCTGCGACATCGCCGACACCTTGGGCATGACCAAGATCTTCCTGCATCCCTTCGCCGGCGTCTTGTCCGCCTATGGCATGGGTCTGGCGGATATCCGCGCCCTGCGGGAAAACGCGGTGGAGCAGATCCTGGCGGCCGATACCATGGCGGCCCTGCAGGCGGAAATCGACCGCCTGGCCGACGATGCCTTGGCGGAACTGGCCCGGCAAGGTATTGACCGGGAAAATCAAAAACGGGTGCAAGTCCTACCCAAGCTCCACCTGCGCTACGAGGGGACCGATTCGGCCATGGCCGTGCCCTTTGGGTCCTTTGCCGAGATCGAGGCGCGTTTCGCCGAGGCCCACCGCCAGCGCTACGGCTTTGTCATGGCCGACAAGCGCTTGATCGTGGAGGCGGTGGAGGTGGAGGCCGTGGGCCGCACCGAGCAGGTGGAAGATTCAGCCGCCCCCTTCGAATCCCGCGCGGCCGCCCTAAAGTCCGCCGCGACGGTCCAGTCCTTCGCCGAAGGCGAGTGGCACGACACCCCCGTCTATAACCGGGACACCTTGCGGCCAGGCGACGTGGTGGACGGGCCGGCCATCATCATCGAATCCACCTCGACCACCGTGGTGGATCTGGGCTGGCAAGCCCAGCTCAGCCCCCAGGACCACCTGATCCTGGAACGAGTCGTGCCCTTGGCCCGCACCGCGGCGGTGGGCACGGACGTGGACCCGGTGATGCTTGAGGTCTTCAACAACCTCTTCATGTCCATTGCCGAACAAATGGGCTCCACCCTGGAAAACACCGCCTATTCCGTAAACATCAAGGAGCGTTTGGATTTTTCCTGCGCCATTTTTGATCCGGAAGGCAATCTGGTGGCCAATGCCCCCCACATGCCCGTGCATCTGGGCTCCATGAGCGAGTCCATCCGGGCGGTGATTCGGGAACGGGGCGCCACCACCCGGCCGGGCGACGTCTACATGCTGAACGCGCCTTACAACGGCGGCACCCACCTGCCGGACATCACGGTGATCAATCCGGTGTTCGACGACGGGGGATCGGAAATCCTGTTTTACGTGGCAAGCCGGGGCCACCATGCCGACGTGGGCGGGATCACCCCCGGGTCCATGCCGCCCCACAGCCGCACGGTGGTGGAAGAAGGTGTCTTGATCGACAACTTCTTGCTCGTTGCGGAAGGGCGTTTTCTGGAACAGGAGACTCGGGACCTCTTGCGTTCCGGCCCCTATCCGTCGCGAAATCCGGAGCAGAACATCGCCGACCTGAAAGCGCAGATCGCCGCCAACCAAAAGGGGGTGGAGGAACTGCGCCGCATGGTGGCGCACTACAGCCTGCCCGTGGTGCACGCCTACATGGGTCACGTGCAGGACAACGCGGAAGAACAGGTGCGCCGCGTGCTGGACGTGCTGCAGGACGGCCACTTTACCTATCCCATGGACCCCCGTACCGGCGAACCGGATGCGGCGATCAAGGTGGCCATCACCATCGACAAGGCGGCGCGGCGGGCCAAGATCGATTTCACCGGAACGAGCGATCAATTGCCGAGCAACTTCAACGCCCCCTCGGCGGTCTGCCGGGCGGCGGTCCTTTACGTGTTCCGCACCTTGGTGGAAGACGAAATCCCAATGAACGAGGGCTGCCTGAAGCCGCTGGATATCATCCTGCCCGAGGGCTGCATGTTGAACCCGCGCTATCCCGCCGCGGTGGTGGCGGGCAACGTGGAAACCAGCCAGGCCATCACCGACACTCTCTACGGCGCCTTGGGTGTACTGGCCGCCGCCCAGGGCACCATGAACAACTTCACCTTCGGCAACGAAAAGTACCAGTACTATGAGACTATTTGCGGCGGATCGGGCGCCGGGCCGGATTTCGACGGCTGCGATGCGGTGCATACGCACATGACCAACTCCCGTCTGACCGATCCGGAGGTGCTGGAATGGCGCTTTCCCGTTTTGTTGGAGGACTTCGAGATTCGCCGTGGCTCGGGTGGCAAGGGGCGCCATCGCGGCGGGGACGGCACCCGGCGGCGCATCCGCTTCCGCGAGGCCATGACCGCGGCGGTTCTGGCCAGCCACCGGCAGGTACCGCCCTACGGCTTGGACGGCGGGGCGCCCGGTGCCTTGGGCCGAAACTG
>JANQKX010000260.1 GCA_028280915.1 Kiloniellaceae bacterium | reverse complement strand
GGCAAGGCGGGCACAGCCTCGTGAGTGCCCGCGTTGAGCACGGCCATGGCAATGGGGCCGGCGATCCGGTCGATCTGCGCCACCACTTGGGTGACCGCATTGCCATCGCAGATATCCAGGGGCCAGGCGGAGATTTCGCCGGGCAGGCCTTGTGCTTCCGCCACCAGGCTGTCCAAGCCCTCCCGCCCCCGGGCCGAGGCGGCGACGTGCCAGCCCTGGCGCGCCATCTCCAAAGCCAGGGCACGGCCCAGGCCCGAGGAGGCGCCGGTAATCCAACAGCAGCCGTCGTGGGGTGCCATTGGCATTTAATTGTACTCGAAAAGTGGTCGTGGCGTCATCACGCCCTCACCCTACCCTCACCCCATGCTCTCATTGGGCCGCGGATTTGCCCGCCAGTTGGGCCGCGTCCACGCGCCGATACTCGATATCCGCGCCGCGGGCGGCAAAGCGCAATCCGGTCCAATCGCCGGCCGGACCGTACCAGATGTCCAGGTTCAGATCGCCGGACACATTGTAGCGCTCGGCCTGCACGGGACGATCCATCCCGGCAATGCTTTCGCGGCCCTTGGCGGCCACCTCAACGTCGATCAAGCGGCCGCTTTGAGTATCCAGCAACTGGCCCTTGCTCATGGTTTCGGAGCGCCAATAGCTGGTGGGAAAGATCCCCGCCGGCGCCAGATAGCTGCCGCTGGTACTCTCCACCCAGAAACCATCTTCCCGCGCTTGGCCCGAGACCTGAAAGCTCTCCCCGTTGTCGTTGGTTTGCGTTTCCAGGCTCACCAGCTTGCCATCGCGCCAGACCTCCCGATTGCGGTGCTCATAATCATAGAGGGTGATGAAGGCGAAGCTCACTTCCAGGGAGATTTCGATATCCACCTGGGTGCCGGCCGGGGTTTCGGACAGGGTCACAATGTGGTGCCCGATGGGATCGTCGCCCCGGAAGACTTCAAAGGCGAGGGATTTGCCGGCATCGCTTGCCATGACGGGCACCGCGTGACCGGCTGCGAGGACGAGGGCGATCGCCGCCCCTTTGGCGAGACGTAGCATCATACCCCCTCTTACGCCGACCGGCCGTGACCGGATCAACCCCAGCGCCAAAAAAGCCCGATTTGCGCCTAACTGGCGCTCGACTGAGGTGATGGCTGCGACGAGGACTGTGGCGCCGAGGCGGGGCCGGGGGGGCCGAAACGGATCAAGCCATAGCCGATCACCGCCGACAAGATGGAGCCCGTCAAAACGCCCAAGCGGATGGAGGCATCAAAGTCGGAATGCTCAAAAGCCAGGGAGCCGATGAACAGACTCATGGTAAAGCCGATACCGCACAGCATGGACATGCCATAAACCTGGAACCAGTTGGTGCCCTCGGGCATGGGTCCGATCCCCAGGCGGATGGCCAGGTAGAGCAAGCCGAAAATGCCGATCTGCTTGCCGACGAAAAGCCCCATGGAGATGCCCAGTTTCACGGGCTCGATAAAGCTGTCCAGGCCAATGCCGTCAAAGGAAACACCCGCGTTGGCAAAAGCGAAAATGGGCAGAATGCCAAAGGCGACCCAGGGGTGGAGCGTGTGCTCCAAGTCCTTCAGCAAGGAATGGCCCGAGCCGTCGCCCGATTTCAGGGGGATGGCCAAAGCGGTAATCACCCCGGCCAAGGTGGCGTGCACGCCCGATTTCAAGACACAGACCCAAAGGGCGATGCCCAAGAGCACATAAGGGGCCAAGCGGGCCACCTTGAACCAGTTGATGAGGCACAAGCCGGCCACCGCCACCGCGGCGGCATAAAGCGCCTCCATGGAAAGCTGCTCGGTATAGAACAAGGCGATGATGATGATGGCCCCCAGATCGTCGATGATCGCGATCGCGGTCAGCAGAACCTTCAGGGAAAGGGGTGCCCGCGAGCCCAAAAGGGCCAAAATGCCCAAGGCAAAGGCGATATCCGTCGCCGCCGGAATGGCCCAGCCGTTGAGGTTGGCGGCGTTGTCGTAGTTGATCGCCACGTAGATCGCCGCCGGCACCACCATGCCGCCCACCGCGCCGATCAAGGGGATCGCCATGCGCGAGGGGCTGGACAGTTCCCCTTCCAGGAATTCCCGCTTGATTTCAAGGCCGACCAGGAAAAAGAAGACGGCCATCATGCCGTCATTGACCCATAACAAGAGGGGCTTGGCGATCACCAGCTTGCCCACCTGGATCGCGACGGGTGTATCGAAAAAGGTAACGTAGAGGGGCCCCAAAGGGGAATTGGACAGGATAAGGGCGAGCGCGGCGGCGATGATCAGCAAAATGCCGCCTGCGGCCTCGAGCTTTAGAAACTCCCGTGCGAAACTAAGCGCCATTGCCCCCCCGTGCGTTTTTCAAGACCTTGCGCATTGATCTGCCAGATTCACGCTGACAGTTTACTCATGACCGGCAGTTTACTCATGACCGGCAGTTTACTCATGATTATCGTGGGGTCAAAGTCGTTCGAAATCTCAAGCGCCTAAGCCCGACGGGCAGAATGCCTACCAACCATTTGGGTTGCCCGCCTCCACGGTCAAGCGGCCCGCCGGGCTGCCGGACTCGTCGAACATCAAGACCTCATCGCCGTCCTTGGCCACCGTGCGGCAGATGTCAAAATCGTTGCCCGGCAGATCAAAGCAAAGACGGTTGTCCTTGATGGCCCAGGAACCGGTAAAGTCCGCGCCATTGCGTTGCCCCCTGATCGCCCCGTCCGGATCCATGTAACCTTCGGCCGGCGCCAAGGATTTGGTCACCACGGAAATGGTATTGCCGGCAACCAAATCCCGGATCTGCGCATCGTCCAAATCGGTCGCCGCGCCGAAGCCCGGCCGTGACAAGAGCAGCAGCCCCGCCGCCGCTACGCCCCAAACGCGCCATTTCATCACCCTACCCTCCCTGACTGCACCTTAGCCTGACTGCACCCTGCCTGACTGCCTGGCCGTGCTTGCCGGGCGAAAACCATACCGCCATATGATCAGATCTGGCGATATGGCTCAAGCCGACTTCGGACAACAATGGGACGGTATCGGTCAAAGGGGCGCCGTGATCAAAGGGATTCGGGCGACGTCCCCCCGCCGGCGGCATTCAAATCCCAATCATAGGCATGGCTCGAGATGGCCTTGATGTCCTTCAACTGCGCCGCCAAAGGAGGCTCGGCATAGGCCAGCAGGTGATCGATGACACCCCGGTCATTGCCGCCGAAGTCCTCCTGGAACCACACATAGATGCTGGAGACCGTGAGCTGGCCATCGGCCACCTTGGCGCCACGGGGTGAGTTGACGTAGGCCTTCGCCCCGGCGGTCAACAGGTCATCGGTGTTCGCCGCCGTATAGGCCTGTCCTTGCAGGTTGGGACAGCCGATGGAAGCGCAGTTGACCCCGTAGTGAATGCGCGGGTCCTGCCAAATGGGCCTGAGAATGCGGTGTTCTATGTCGTTGAGGGACACTTCTTCCCCCTCCACCTGAACCAGTTTCTTGTCCCAGGGCCCGTCGGCAAAGAGACCCGGCGAAATGTCCACGTCTAGGATCGAGTCAACGGGCAGATGATCCAGGATCACTTTCACTGTTAGCGCGTTGTAAAAATTGATCCAATAAGCGTATTGCTCTCCTTTGGAAAAGGTGCTGATGGGGGTTGCGGCCAGCCAGTCCACATAAGCGTCCAATTGGTCCCGGTCCGCCGGCGTCACGGCGCCGTAGCGGAGCAAGGCCACCCCATCCGGCCCGTCCGTCACATAGCGCTTTAAAAACCCATCCCAAGCGCCGTGATCGATCACCGCCTGGTTACTCTCGTCACTGACCGTCCAGCGCTCCCAAAGCTCCGCCCGGGGCGCGAAGAGGGCCTCGAAGGAAAACGCCGCCAAGGGCAGGCAGATGACCGCCGCCGCCAGGCCGCGCCCCAAGGCGGCCGGCAGGGCCTTTACGAAATTAAGGACCCGGTCGAGAGACCTTACGGCCCCGTTGGATCCTACGGCTCCAGTGTTCGGATGGCCGGGCGAAGCAGTATAACGCATCCATCAGTTCCTTGATTCAAATGGCAAAATTTGTCCCTTTGACCCTTGCATTTGGGATTCGGCCGTGGCAATGCACTGCACATTCAAGTGAACGAATCGGATTCGCCGGCCCGTTACGGGGCCTTGCATAGCCGAATTGGGGGGTGGCTGCATGCATTTGGACTTGCGAATTTACTTAAATTTAAGAGCCGTGGGGTAGCCAGGACATGCCCCATGCGCGCTCGTTGGAATTTGTCTAAAATGCTTTTTTATCAATTGGATAAGCGGAATTAACACCTTGAATGACCAGTGCTCTTCGCGCAACTCGCCAAATCAAGCCACTACTTTGACACCCAACCGGAATGAAACACGGGCCCAAGGTAGCGTAAGCGTTATCGCACCGCTCAGTTTGCTTGTCCTGGCCGCGACCCTGGTGGCCGCCGGATTGGCCGGGTCGGAGCCGCCGCGCGAGGCCCAGCGCCCCTTGAGCGAATTGTTTCAAGACACCCAGATTGCGCCGAACCGATACCACATCGCCGTGGCAC
>JANQKX010000201.1 GCA_028280915.1 Kiloniellaceae bacterium | reverse complement strand
TTAATGCCGTCACCGTTTCCCTGCCCAAGTTCTTTGACGAACGTCTGCTGGGTCTGGACGGCAACCTGGCCTGGGTCGGCGCCTCCTCGGGGCTTGTCTTCGCCGTGGCCGCCTTCGCCCAGCTGCCGGTGGGCGAACTGCTGGACCGCTACGGCGCCCGTTCGATCCTGATTTGCCTGATCACCGTCCAGGTCATTTTGCTGACGGTTTTATCTCAGATGCACGGCTGGACGGCGGGGGTTTTGTCGCTGGTCTTGGTGACCGCCATGTTCGCCCAGATCCCCATCACCTCCTGGCTTTTGGGGCGCTATGTGCGCTCCGGCCTTCGGTCGCGGGCCCTGTCGGTGGAATACATCCTTTCCCTGGGCATGGGCGCCACGGTGGTGCCGGCCATCGCCGGCCTGCATCATATCGGCTGGGGTTTTGAGGTGCAGTTCATCGGCCTCGCCGTTTCCGGCCTGATCGTGCTGATCGCCGCCTGGTTCCTGCCCCGGGCGGGCCGGACCATGCCGGCCCCGGCGCCCGGCGCGGCCGAGTGACAGCTTCGCTGGCCCGATTCAATGTTGTATTCTATTGGTCCGGCGGCGTCTTTAGGCTTTGCAGATAGGCGACCAAGGCATCAATGTCTTGGCGGGAGAGGGAAAGATCGGGCATCTCCCCATGGGGTACCGAGAGCCAGGTGCGCAGCCATTCGTCCGAGCGGTCCCGTTCCTGGGCGACCGCCTCAAAGGACGGCGCCACCTCGTTGCTGACCGCGCCGGGGACGACGGCATGACAGGACGCACACCATTGCTGGGCGATGGCCTGTCCCGTTGCCGGGTCGTTGGCCGTCGCGCCCAGGCTGGCTGTTGGCAGCAGGGCGGCCAGAGGCGCGCCGCAAAGGGCCAAGCGGCGAACGTCTTTCATCATGGGGCACCTCATCGTTGCGATTCCTATGATGAGCTTGTCAGGGTGTTCCCGATCTTGCATTGATTTGCCGCAAATCGGCTCCAAGCGGCGCCAATACCACAAAAAACACCCCCGCGGCGGAACCACGGGGGTGTTGTCTCGCGCCGGCCCTTTAAGGCGCGGCAACGTCAGAAAGAATCAGCTGTAGCGGTAGGGCACGCCGACCTTTTCCATCACGGCGGTGTAGTCCTTATAGGCCTGCACCACCTTGGCCGTCCGGGGGCTGATGGAGGCCAATTCGTCCCAGAATTCCTCGGCGTCCTTGACCACTTGGTTCCATTCCTCGGCGGGAATTTCGGTCAGTTCCATCTTCTTGCCGTTGACCCGGAGATCGGCCTCGCCGCCCCAGTACCAGACCTGACGGTAGTAGTGGGACTGGTCGCAGGACATGAGGAACAGCTCCTTCAAGTGATCGGGAACCTTGGCCCCGCTTTCCGAGTTGGCGAAGTAGGAGCCGCACCAAGCGCCGGTCACGTTGTTCAAGAGGGCATAGTTGCACACGTCGGCCCAGCCAACCTCGTAGGCCTCGGTGAAGCCGCACCAGGCCACGCCGTCCAACTCGCCGGTCTGGATCGCCACTTCGATATCATCCCAGGGCAGGGTGACGGGGATCAGGCCGTAGCGGGACAGGAAGCGGCCCGCCGTGGGCACGCCGAACACCCGCATGCCTTTCATGTCGGCCAGGCTGCGAATCGGCTTCTTGGTGAAGATGTGCAAGGGGTCCCAAGCACCGGCGCTGAGCCATTCCACATTGTCCACCTCGTCGTAGGCTTCCTTCCACATCTGGTCCAGGCCGTAGTACTTGAACAGAACCGGCATATCCAGGCTGTAACGGGTGGAGAAGGGGAAGTAGCCGCCGAACACGTTGATGTCCACCGGCGAGGCCATGGTGGCGTCATCGCTCTGCACCGCGTCGATGGTGCCGTTCTGCATGGCCCGGAACAGCTCGTCCGTGGGCACCAGCTGATCGGCGTAATAAAGCTCGATTTCCATTTGGCCGTGGGCGGCTTTGTTGAAGGCGTCTATCTGGGGCTTGATCACATGGGCCCCCAGAGGCGCGCCCGAATAGGTCTGCAGGCGCCATTTGATGGGGTTGCTTTGCGCAAAACCATAGGGCGCGGCCAAGGTGCCGGCAGCCACGGCGCCGGCCGCGGCGACGCTGGACACACCGGCGGTTTTCAAAAAGTCGCGCCGTTTGTTGTTCTGCACCTGCGTTTTTTTGTTCGTCTTTACCTTCTTCATGTCAACCTCCGTTGTTTTTAAGTTGTATGGTGTGTTGCCTCACTCCCCGATTTTTTTATTGTTCCTCCTATCCTTGGAAAATCCTTTCTGGAAAACCTTCTTGACCTAGCCACCGCGCACGTATTCCGGCAGCCACAAGGCGATTTGCGGAAAGGCCATCACCAGCACCAGGCCGAACACCATGACCAACACAAAGGGAATGATCGAGCGGTAGATGTCCGGCAAGGTGATTTCCCGGGGCGCCATGGCCCGCATGAGGAAAAGGTTATAGCCAAAGGGCGGCGTCATATAGGCGATCTGGCAGGTGATGGTGTAAAGGACGCCATACCAGATGGGGTTGAAGCCCAGGGCCACCACCAGCGGCACGTAAAGGGGCGCCACGATCACCAGCATGGCGGTGTCGTCCAGGAACATGCCCATGACGATGTAGGACAGCTGCATCATGATGAGCACTTCCCAGGGCGTCAGCTCCCAGCGGGTGATGAAGAGCGATTCGATGGCCCGGACCGCGCCGATGCCGTCGAACACCGAGCCGAAACAGAGCGCCGCCAGGATGATCCACAGGAACATGCAGGAAATGCCCAGGGTTTTTTTCAGGGTCTGCTCGATGACATGCTTGTTCAGCCGGCGCTTGACCAGGGCCGCGAGGGTCGCCGCGGTGGCGCCCACCGCCGAGCTCTCCACCAGGCTGGTGATGCCCATGACAAAGAGACCGGTCATGAAAAAGAAGATCAGGAAGGGGATGATGCCCGCGCGCAGGAGCTTCAGTTTTTCGCCCAGAGGCAGGTTGCGTTCTTCCGGGGAAACGGTTGGACCCAGCTCCGGCTGCAATCGGCAGCGCACCACGATATAGATGATAAAGAGCGTGGCCATCATCAGGCCGGGAATGGCCCCGGCCAGCCACAGTTGGCTAACGGGCTGGCGCGCGATCATGCCATAGAGCACCAAGACCACGCTTGGCGGCACCAATATGCCGAGCGAACTGCCGGCTTGGATCACGCCGGTGATCATGATCTTGTCATAGCCCCGTTTCAGCATTTCCGGCAGGGCGATGGTGGCGCCGATGGCCATGCCGGCCACGCTCAGGCCGTTCATGGCCGAGATCACCACCATGAGGCCGATGGTGCCCACGGCCAAGCCGCCCTTGAGGCCCCCGAACCACACATGAAACATCTTATAAAGGTCGTCGGCGATGCCCGATTCCGACAGGATGTAGCCCATGTAAACGAAGAGGGGCAGGGTCAGCAGGGGATACCAATTGAACAGCTTGAAAGCCGCGTTGAAGGGCATCTCGATGGCGCCCGTGCCGTACAGCAGGGCCGCGGCGGCGGCGGACACAAAGCCGATGGCGGCAAAAACCCGCTGGCCCGTGAGCAGCATCAACAGCATTGATGCGAACATAAAAATGGCGATCAACTCATAATTCATACGGTGGGAGTCTCCCCCTGATGAGTGATCGCTTCGCCGCGGGCCTTGGCGATGTCCTTAAACAGCATGGAGATGGCCTGCGCCAACATAAGGACGATGCCGAACACCATGATGCACTTGATGGGGATCATGGAGGGATTCCACATGGAGAATTTGCGCTGCCCGGTCTCGATGGCATAGATCGTACTGGAAATGGAGCCGATCAAAAGACAGACCAGGTAAAACAACAAACAACCACTGGTGGCTACATCCAGCCGCGCCTTGTTTTTTTCCGAGCAGCGGTCATAGATCAAGTCCATGCGCACGTGATCGCCCAGTTGCATGGAATAGGCGCCGCCCAAAATGTAGTAGGCGGTCATGGTAAACTGGGCCATTTCCACGCACCAGGACAGGGGAAAACGGATCACGTTTCTGGTAACAGCGTCCAGCAGCAGGACGCCGATCATCAGGAAGACCAAGTACATGGCCAAGCGGCCGAACTTCTCGGAAACGAAGTCGACGTATTTAACGTAGAGGACGATGGACTTTGGCATATCTTAAGTCCGTTCGTCCGATTTTAGTGGCGCATCGGCGCAATGGCCTATGCCGGAAGGTCCGCCCCCGTCCAACAAGTTGTACCCATTCCTTTTATTTGTGCGCCCGCGACCGTGGCGCCATTTGATTGCCAAAGGATGTTAGTTATTTTAATCAGAAGTGCAAGCCGCTAAGCCGCTGCCCCCTCAGGAACAAATCCAATTGGCTCGAGGGCGCGGGGCGGGCCGGCGAAGCGCTGCGAGCGAGGAGCGCCGCGCGGAAAGATAAAGAGGCCGTTGCAATGACCCGATGTTTGTTCCGCGTGGCTCTGGCGGTGCTGTCGTGGGTGACCGCTGTGTGCTGTGGTTTGGCCTGGCTGGGCGCGGCCGGCCCGGCGCGGGCGGCCGAAGAGGGCGGGGCCGGCCCCGCCTTGGACCTGAACCGCGGCCTGGCGGAAGGATCTTATGTTTCCGATCAGGTTTGCGCCGGATGCCACGGGGCACAGCACGACCTGGCGGCCGCCTCCCACCACCACCATGCCATGGCGGAGGCCACGGCGGCGGCGGTTCTGGGCGCCTTCGACGGGGTCACGCGGCAGATCGGCGGCCGGCCCGTGACCTTCAGCGAGCGGGACGGGCGCTA
>JANQKX010000130.1 GCA_028280915.1 Kiloniellaceae bacterium | reverse complement strand
CTGCCATCGTGCGCTCCGTGGTGAAGACCCGGCCGGCCAAGCGTGGCGCCGGCGATGACAAGGGTATCGATCCGGCCACGCGGACCTTTCAGGCCTTGCGGATTTTCGTGAACGATGAGTTGGGCGAGCTTCGACGCGGTCTTGAAGCGGCGGAGCAGCTCTTGGCCCCCGGCGGGCGCTTGGCGGTTGTCGCCTTCCATTCCCTGGAGGACCGGATCGTTAAGGATTTTCTGCGGGAGCGGTCGGGAAATCTGCCCCAGGGATCCCGGCATGACCCCGCGTCCGTTTCTCCCCGTGGTGAACTGGGTGAGGGCCGCACGGCGACCTTCACCCTTCTTTTCCGCGGCGCGCAAAAGCCCGGTGACGAAGAATGCCGGCAAAACCCCCGGGCGCGGTCGGCCCGTTTGCGGGGGGCGGAGAGGACGCACGCCCGTCCGTGGCACGGCGGGCATGGCGCCCCCAACCAAGAGAGGATGCGGTCATGAAGCGATTGATCTCTCTGGGGTGGCTCACGGTGGCGGCGGTTGCTGTGGTCTTGGTATTCCAGCTTTCCGATGATGTTCAACGCATGGAAAAGGAGCTGCGAACGGTGCAGCAGCAGATCTTGCGCGATCAGGAAGCGATCCATGTGCTGGAGGCCGAGTGGAGCTATTTGAATCGCCCGGACGTGATCGAAGAGATGGCCCGGCGCCACCTTTCCCTAAACGTCATGCCGCCGGACAAGATCTTGGCCTTCGAGGACTTGCCTTGGCGGCCCTTGTCCGAACAGGAAGTCGACGCCGCAAAGGCGCGCTACCTGCCCGACGGTAGTGTCATTCCCGGTCTGAAGCCCCTCTTGGTTGGGGCCGGGGAGGGTCTGCGGCCATGAACGGTTCCGTGTCACCCAATGCCCCCGCCAAGGTGGCCCGCACGCCGCGTGGCATGGAGCTTTGCCGGGTAAGGCCCGACCTGATGACCTTGGACGGCAATGTAAAGCTGGCGCTGGAAATGGGGCGGACCCGCCTATTGGTGGCCGGCATCGTCTTCGCGCTGGCTTTCAGCGTGATCGGCTTCAGGCTCGTTGATCTGGCCTTGTCGGATCGGGGTAATGAGCCCCGCATCGCCGCCGAATCAGCCAGCGGTCAATTGCAAACCGGCCGTGCCGATATCGTGGACCGCAACGGCGTGGTTTTGGCGACCACCCTGCCGACGGCGTCCTTGTATGCCAACCTCAAGCATCTTAACGACCCGGCCGAAGCGGCCCGCAAGTTGGCCGCGGTTTTGCCGGATCTGGAACGCAGTGCGATTCACAAGCGTCTCAGCAGCGATCAGTCCTTCGTCTGGGTCAAACGGAACCTGACCCCGAAACAACAGTATGCGGTCAATCGCTTGGGCATTCCGGGGCTGTACTTCCAGCGCGAGCTGCGGCGTTTTTATCCCCACGGTGACCTGTTGCCCCACACGGTGGGTTTTGCCGGCATCGACAACGTGGGCTTTTCCGGCATTGAAAGCGCCTTCGACGACCTTCTGCGCGGGACCAACGACCCTCTGCGTCTGAGCCTGGATGTACGTTTTCAGCACATTCTGACCCATGAGCTGGCCAAGGCCATGGCCGATTTCAACGGCATCGGCGCAGCTGGTGTGATCTTGGATGCCAACAACGGCGAAGTCCTGGCCATGTCCTCGCTGCCCAGTTTTGACCCTCATGTTCCGGCGCGGGCCAGCGACGATCAACGCTTTAACCGGGCCACGCTGGGGACCTATGAGGTGGGATCGGTTTTTAAGATCTTCACCACGGCCATGGCCTTGGATAAGGGATATGTCACCCTAAACGACGGCTATGACACCACCGACCCGATCCGGATCGCGCGCTTTACCATCCGCGACTACAAGCCGAAAAAGCGGTGGCTGTCGATCCCCGAGATCTTCATGTATTCCAGCAACATCGGCACAGTTTACATGGCGATGGAGGCGGGCACCGAGGTCCAGCAGGACTTTTTGCGCGACCTGGGCCTCTTGCGGTCGGCCGCCATCGAGATCAACGAGGTGGGCCGCCCCTTGCTGCCCTCGCCGTGGCGGGAAATCAATACCATGACCGTAGGAGACGGTCATGGTA
>JANQKX010000081.1 GCA_028280915.1 Kiloniellaceae bacterium | reverse complement strand
CAACGAGCCGACGACGAACAGGCCACCGCCCAGGGCGCGGATCACGTAGAAGGGATGCATGGCCTCCACCGTCTCCACGAAGGAGTACTCCAAAAAGCCCAGGGAATCGTAAGCCCGCCACATCAGGCCCTGGAGGATGCCCGAGACCCACATGGCCGTGATGTAGAACACGATGCCGATGGTGGCGATCCAGAAGTGCCAGCTGACCAGGCGCAGGGAATAGAGCCGCTCGCGTCCCCACAGCCAAGGCGTCAGGCAGTAAAGGGCCCCGAAGGAGACAAAGCCGACCCAGCCCAGGGCGCCCGAGTGCACGTGGCCCACGGTCCAATCCGTATAGTGGCTCAGCGAATTGACCGCCTTGATGGACATGAGCGGGCCTTCGAAGGTGCTCATGCCGTAAAAGGCGATGGAGACCACCAGCATGCGGATCACCGGATCGGTGCGCAGCTTGTCCCAGGCTCCCGACAGAGTCATCAAGCCGTTGATCATGCCGCCCCAGGAAGGCATCCACAACATGATGGAAAAGGTCATACCCAACGTCTGGGCCCAATCAGGCAGGGCCGTGTAGTGCAGATGGTGCGGGCCGGCCCAGATGTAGAGGAAGAACAGCGACCAGAAGTGCACGATGGACAGGCGGTAACTGTACACCGGGCGTTCGGCCTGCTTGGGCACGAAATAATACATGATGCCCAGGAAACCGGCGGTCAGGAAGAAGCCCACCGCGTTATGGCCGTACCACCACTGGGTCAGGGCGTCCTGTACGCCGGAAAACAGCACGTAGCTCTTGCTGCCCGTGAAGGACACCGGCACCGCCAGGGTGTTGACGATGTGCAGCATAGCCACGGTGACGATGAAGGCCAGGTAAAACCAGTTGGCCACATAGATGTGGGGCTCGCGCCGTTTCCACAGGGTCCCCAGGAAGACCAGCAGATAAACCACCCAAACGATGGTCAGCCAGAGATCGATGTACCATTCCGGCTCGGCGTATTCCTTGGACTGGGTGCCGCCCAGCACATAGCCCGTGGCGGCCATGACGATAAAGAGTTGATAGCCCCAAAAGACGAACCATGCCGCCAGGCCGCCGGCCAGCCGTGCCCGGCAGGTGCGCTGCACCACGTAAAAGGAGGTGGCGAGCAGAACGTTGCCGCCGAAGGCGAAAATCACCGCCGAGGTGTGCACGGGCCGCAGGCGCCCGAAATTGGTCCAGGGCAGGTCGAAGTTCAGGTCCGGAAAGGCCAGCTGCAGGGCGATCACCAAGCCGACGAGAAAGCCGACCACGCCCCAAAACATGGAGGCGATCACCCCGGCCTTGATCACGTCGTCATCGTAGGTGAGCTCCTTATCCTCGCGCAGCGGTACCTTGGCCATGTCGTCCATGCCCCGCTTGACCAGGACGAAGATCGCCAGCAGGCAGGCCAGGATGAACAGCCAGCCGTGGAATTCCATGATTTCGTCCTTGGCCCCGGCAACAAATACCAGGCCCAACAGTGCGCCGATACCCGACAGCACCACGAACACCCAGTTACCCACGCCAAAAGCCGCGTTGTCCTGGTGATTAGCGGTCATGTGATCAAAGCCCCCCTGCCCTCATGCGATGGTGCCCCACGAAACAAGATTCTCAAGAAACGGTGCGCCTAAGAAACGATATTCTCATGCAATAGCTTACCCGTCGCGGCCAATGGCCCGCGCATGAGAGTTCTTAAAAGAGACAGCCCCGCCCCGCGTTGATTTAAATCAATCACTATGGTGTTGACCAATCAGCGATCCCGTTAGCCTGCGCCCCGAGCACCACCTTGTCAACACGGGGCATTGACCGCTCGGTTTTCCGGTTGATTTATGGGCGGCCTTTGCGGAAGTATCGTGACAGGGTGGCCGAACATGAAACGAAGGTCCCGCCACCGCGCTCCTTAGTGGAACCGCGGGACGGGCGCTTCTGGGAGATGTGGATGCCGGAACAAACAACGTTCGACTATATCATCGTGGGTGCCGGGTCGGCCGGCTGCGCCCTGGCCAATCGTCTCACCGCGGCCGGGAACCTGCAGGTTTTACTGCTGGAAGCGGGCGGCTGGGACCGGGATCCCCTGATTCACATCCCCCTGGGCTGGGGCAAGATCCTGCAAAAACGGCTGCACGACTGGGATTATTTCTGCGAGCCGGAAGAGAATGTGGGCGGCCGCCGGGTCGAATGCGCCCGCGGCAAGGTGATCGGCGGCTGCTCCTCCACCAACGCCATGGCCTTTGTCCGCGGCAACCCCTTGGATTTCGACGCCTGGGCCGCGGACGGCCTGACCGACTGGTCCTTTGGCCACCTGCTGCCCTACTTCAAAAAGCTGGAAACCTGGGAAAAGGGCGCCGATGCCTACCGAGGCGGCGACGGCCCCCTGGGGGTACAGTTTTGCGCCTACGACGACCCCTTGGTGGAGGCCTTCGGCAGCGCCGGGCAGGCCGTCGGCCACGCCTGGACGGAGGACTATAACGGTGCCCAACAGGAAGGCTTCGGCCGCCTGCAGATGACCATCCGCAACGGGCGCCGGGCCAGCACGGCCAACGCCTATTTGCGGCCCGCCATCAAGCAGGACAACCTCACGGTGGCCGTGCACGCCCTGACCACCAAGGTGATGATCGAGGGCGGCGCGGCCACGGGTGTCACCTACCGGCAAAACGGCCAGGAAAAGGTCGCCCGCGCCAGCCGGGAAGTGATCCTGGCGGCCGGCGTCATCAACACCCCGCAACTGCTCATGCTGTCCGGCCTGTGGCCGGCCGATCACCTGCGGGCCCATGGAATCAATGCCTTGGTGGATTTGCCCGGCGTGGGGCAGAACCTGCAGGACCACGTGTCGGTCATGCTTATGTTCACCCGCGACGGCACCGGCCCCTTTCACCGGGCCATGCGCTATGACCGGGCCGCCCTGTCCATGATCCAGGCCTATCTCTTCGGCAGCGGCTTCGCGTCGGACGTGCCCGGCGGCATCACGGCGTTCTTGAGATCGCCCCACGCCGGCGCCAGGCCGGACCTTCAGGTGCTGTTTACCGCCGCGCCCCTGGGCGGCCATCCTTATATGAGCCCCTTCATCAAGCCCTTTGCCGACGGCTTCGCCTGCCGCATCGTGGGCCTGTGCCCGGACAGCCGCGGCCAGGTGCGCTTGGCCAGCGGAGATGTGAACGACGCCCCCTTGATCCGGCAGAACTTCCTGGCCCGGGAAAAGGACTGGCAAACCCTGCGCGCCGGAGTGGCCATGACCCGGGACGTGCTGGCGCAAAAGAGCGCCGCCGCCTTCGTGAAAAGCGAGATCCTGCCCGGGGCGGGCAAGGTGTCACAGGCGGACATCGACGCCCACATCAAAGCCACCGCCATCACCGTCCACCACCCCCTGGGGACCTGCCCCATGGGCCCTGACGCGGACAGTGAGGTGGGCGGCAGCCAGGCGGTGGTCGGCCCCGATTTGAAGGTGTTTGGCGTTGACGCCCTGCGGATCGTAGACGCCTCGGTCATGCCCAGCTTGACCACCGGCAACATCAACGCCCCCATCCTGGCCATCACCGAACGGGCCTCGGATCTGATCTTGGGGCGCCCGCCCTTGGCCCCGGCGGTGCGGCAGCAGCCGGGCGCAGCCCAGCGGACCTTGGAAACCGTGTGATGTTTCGTTTCCAGATCCTTGGCATGTGACAATTGACCCCGTGACAATTAGCCCCGTGACAATTGGCCGCAGGATCGCTTGCCGCGAGATGTGTTCACGCGTGACAATTGGCCCCGTGACGTTTTGACGCGCGGTCTTATGACGCGCGGCTATCTGTCGCAGCGCGAAGGTAGGCGGCCGAAGATCTCATTCGGCGGCGGTGTCCCGTCGGCCGCCGATGCCAGCGGGCAAGGCCTCGGCAAAGAGGGATTGGTGCACGTCGCTTAAGTGCTCGTGCATGAGCCGCTCGGCCTGATCCGCGTCCCGTTCCGCGATCGCCTTGACGATGGCGTGATGAAAGGCCACGTGCTCGGCCTGGCGCTTGAAGCAATTGCCGCTTTCCCCGAATCGCGCCAGGGCTTGGTCCCGGAAGGCATTGCTGAGGGCGCCTTGCAGGATTTCGAACAAAGCATTGCGGGACAGGCGGGCGACGGCGCCGTGGAAAGTCGCGTCGGCCAGGCGGTATTCGTTGAAGTTGCCCGCGCTGGCCGTGGCCTCGGCCAGGTCGCGCAGGCGTGCCACGTCCTGGCCCGAGGCGCGCAGGGCCGCCAAGCGGCACATCACCGGCTCAATGGCCAGGCGCAATTCGATCAGTTCCACCGGATTGGCGATCTGGGTCAGCGCCCTGAAACCGAAATTGGGATCGGGGTCCCCGCCATTCGCCTCTTGATCCCCCGCCGATAGGTCTCCTGCCGATAGCTCTCCTACCGGGCCATCACCCGCCGACACGTAAGTGCCGCTGCCCTGGCGCCGCGACACCTTGCCTTCCTTTTCCAGGGCGCTGAGCGCCCGGCGCAACACGCGGCGGCCCACCCCCAGTTCCTCCGACAAGGCCCGTTCCGTGGGCAGACGCCCGTCTCCGGAGACCGCGCCCCGGCCGATGATCGCCTGCAAAGCGTTCAGTGTTTCTTCGTAACGATCCATTTGCGCTACCGATAATTCCAGACCTTCGGCCCGTGAAACCACCAGAGTCGGGGGAAGATCGCGCCGATTCGGAACTGTACCAATAACGAACCATTTAGGAAATCAAAAATTGCCCCGCGGCCCCAATCGCCCGAAATTCGAGTCCATTGATCTCGGCAAGACCCGGCAAAACACGGAGAACCGGACCAACGATCGACCATGGAAAGTTGTCGACACCCCGGCTGTTTGCACAGGATATTAAACAACATCATGAAATTAACCGAATTTTGGATTTAGGCATTGACGGAACCAATTAAATGGTGTCGCATAAATGCATGCAATATTGGTCCCCTCGCCAAGAATTGATGCCAGAAAATGTGAAACCTTCGAGCGGGAACCGGGGGCATTGCGTGACCGATCTGGTCATCGTTGAGGCAAATGGGCCCCCAAGAAACGAATAAAACGGCCGTAAAAGCCGATAGCGTAGGGAGCAGGTAAGGCAAGGAAAAGTCAGGCTGCGGAACGCCTGCAAATGACATAAGCTAGATTTGCATAGGGGGTGCCTGATGACAGCCCCCCCTGCTGAAGGTCAGCAAAGACACTGGAATTTAAGGTACGGAAACCGACAAAGATTTTCAAATTGACAAGAACATAGGTCCGACTAGCGACAAAAAGGAGGAGGTAGGCATGCAGCGTTTGGCGAAACAATTCGGTGGTCTGGTGATGGGATCGGTCTTCGCGGCCGGCTTGGCGACCGCCGGCCTGGCGGCCGAGGTCAGCTCGATCGCCATTCTTGTCCCGGAACAGGGCACCGACTACGGCTGGAACCAGCAGGGCGTGGACGCCGCCCGCACGGTCGCCGAGCAGCAAGGTATAGACTTCATTCCCGCCGAAGGCCTGGGTTATGGTGACGTACGGCCGACCCTGCGGGAACTGGCCGAGGAAGGGGCCGGTCTGATGATCGCCCATGCCAGCGGCTATAACACGGCGGCGCCCGAGATCGCCGCGGAAACCGGTATCCCCGTGGCCATCGTGGACCGGCCCGAGGACATCAAGGCCGGTTTGGTCGCCGATTACACCCTGCACGGCCATGAAGGGGCTTATATGGCCGGCCAATTGGCCGCCATGCTGACCCGTACGGGCACGGTGGGCATCGTGGTCTCCGGTGAGCCCCCGTCCTGGAACTCCCAGTCCGCCGGCTTCGCCCAAGGGGTCAAGGCGGCCAACGGCGACGTGAAAATCATCTACGCCGTGATCGGCCCGGCCGCCTATGGGGACGCCGCCGGCGGCCGCAGGGTGACTGAATCGGTGATCTCCGCCGGCGCCGACATCATCTTCGGACAAGGCAACGGCTCCAGCTTCGGCATGATCCAGGCGGTGGAAACCACGCCGGCCGTGGACGGCGACAAGGTCTGGTTCATCGACGTGATCGGCGACAAGTCCTCTCTGGACAAGGGCTATCTGCTGTCGTCGGTGCTGTGGAACATGGTGCCGGTCTACAACGCCATGGTGGAGGACCTGAAGGCCGACACCTTCGGCACCAAGAGCTACAAGATCCAATTGAGCGACGATTCGGTCAAGCTGCTGCAGACCGATCACATCCCCGCCGAGGCCTGGGATTCCATGATGGCCCTGCGCGATCAGATCATCGCCGGCGAGGTCACGGTGGATCTCATCACCGATGCTCAAGAAGTGCGCGGCCTGATGACCTCGGTGGAGGCGCAAGAATAACCCTGTCACTTGTTAATGAGTGATATCAACTTTGTTGCGGCGTCATCCTGAAAAGGGTGGCGCCCCCTTTTTCCCCAAAGCACGGCGGCTTCCCAGATACGATGGCTGGCGTGCCATGCTCTGTAAGATCAAGCATTCCGAACCATGACATCACCGGAACCTCTGGCCATATCGCTTTCCGGCATCACCAAGGCCTTTCCCGGTGTTCTGGCCAACGACAACATTTCCCTGGATTTTCGACCGGGCGAGATTCATGCCCTGCTGGGCGAAAACGGCGCCGGCAAGTCCACCCTGATCGGTATTCTATCGGGCATGCAACAGCCCGACGCGGGCTCCATTTCCGTGCGCGGCCAGCGGGTTCGGGTCACCTCCCCCAAGGCGGCCCTAAAACTGGGTATCGGCACGGTTTATCAACACGTCTTACTGATCCCCAGCCTGACCGTCTTGGAGAACCTCATGCTGGGCGCGCCCTGGTGGAAGGTCTGCGACCGGGACGGCGCCCAAAAACGATTTGAGGAGCTGAGCCAGCTGCTGTCCACCGACCTGGACCCGGACGTCCCCGTGGGGCGCCTTTCCCTCGGCCAACAGCAGCAGGTGGAGATTATCCGCGCGCTCTGGCACGGGGAACTGGTGCTGATCCTGGACGAGCCCACCTCCATGCTCACCCCCCAGGGGGTGCATGAACTGGGCCAGGTCATCCGCCGCCTGCGCGATCACGGGGTGGCGGTGATTTTCATCACCCACAAGCTGGGCGAGGCTTACGAGCTGGCGGACTGCATCTCGGTGCTGCGCCAGGGCCGGGTGGTCGGTCACCTGGGCAAGGACGAAAAAGCCCGGCTGTCCGAGGAAGAGGTGACCGAGGCGGTGGTGGCCATGATGTTCGGCCTGGAAAAGGCAACGGCGGCCGAGACCGAGGTGGCGCAGGGCGACGCCAAGCTGCCCCACGAAGGCCCCGCCCCCTTGACCCAGGAGGGCCCGCCCCTGGTCGCCCTGCAAGACGCCACGAGCCAAGGGCAGAGCGGGGAATGTCCCCTGCGGGGCGCGAGTTTCCAGATCTGGCCCGGGGAAGTGCTGGGCATCGCCGGCGTGGACGGCAACGGCCAGAAGCATCTGGCGGAAATTCTCTCCGGCCAGCGCCCCCTCGCCGCCGGCCGCCTCACCCTGGCCGGGCAAGACGTGAGCCACGGCGGCGTGGCCGCCCGGCGCCGGGCCGGCGTGCGCTACATCACCGACGAGCGCATGGGCGAAGGAACCGTGGCCGCCCACCCCGTCTCGGTCAACCTGGTCATGAAGGAGATCGGCCAGCCGCCGTTCTGGCGCTGGGGGCTGACCCAAAAAGGAAAAGTGCGCGACTTCGCCACCGACAAGATCGGCGACCACGACATCCGCACCCCGTCGGAGCGTACCCCCATCGGGCGCCTTTCGGGCGGCAACATTCAAAAAGTCCTGCTGGCCCGGGAAATGGCGCCGGACGCCAAGCTGGTGATCTTCAACAAGCCCACCTACGGGCTGGATTTGCACAACACCCTGCGCGCCCGGGCCTGGATCCGGGAAGGTGCCGGCGCCAAGGCGGCGGCCATCGTGGTCATCTCCAACGAGCTGGACGAACTGCGCGAGACCTGCCACCGCATCGCCGTCATGTATCAGGGGCGCATCGTGGGCATCGTGGACAACGCGACCACCAGCGAAACGGAAATCGGCCGCCTCATGACCGGCGCGGAGGTCGCCTGACATGGCCGCGGGGGACAAATCGCGCCTGGACGGCTCGGCGCTGGCCACCGTGCTGCGCATTTTGTTGCCCATTTTCCTGGCCTTGCTGGTGGGCGCCCTCCTGCTCCTGGCCTTGGGCAAGGACCCCCTGGCCTACTACGGTTACGTGGTCAAGCGCGGCCTCTTGAGCCCCACGGGCTTGCAGGCCTCCATCACCCGCATGGCCCCCTTGCTGTTGATCGCCGCCGGCCTGATCGTGGCCTTCCGTTCCGGGCTGTGGAACCTGGGCGTGGACGGCCAGTTCCTTCTGGCCGCGGTCTGCGTCGCCGCCCTGGCGCCGGGCATGGCCGCGCACGGCTTTGGGGACGTGATCACCCTTGGCGCCTGTTTTATCGTCGCCATGGTCATCGGCGCCGCCTGGTCCCTGATACCGGCCTTCTTAAAGGCGAGCCACGGCATCAACGAGATCATCTCCACCCTGATGATGAGTTTCCTGGGCGTCAGTTTCGCCAATGTGCTGATCAAGATCCCCTTCAACGACCCCACCACCACCGTGCCCCAGACCGCCACCCTGCCCGTGGAGGACCGCCTGGCCCGCCTGGGCGATAGCACGGTGCACTGGGGCGTGATCCTGGCCGTCATCATGGTGGTGGCGGTGCATTGGATGATGGAGCGCAGCTCCTTCGGCCTGAAACTGCAGATCGTGGGCAGCAACCCCCGCGCCGCGATTCACGCCGGGCTGAACGTCAAGCTTTTGACCTATGCCGCTTTTGCCATCAGCGCCGGGCTTGCCGGCTTGGCCGGTGCGGTGGACCTTTTAGGCGTGCACGGCACCATCCGCGCCGACTGGAACCCGGCCTACGGCATCCTGGTCATTCCCTTGGTGTTCCTGGCCCGGTTCAACGGCTATGCGGTCATCGCCTTTGTGTTCTTTTTCGCCGTCTTGATGATCGGCGGGGAATCCGCAGCCCGCCGTCTGGGCGTGCCCACGTTTTTTGTCCTGGTCCTGGTGGCACTCTTGATGCTGTTTTTTGCCGTCACCGAGTTTTTGGATCAGGCGCGCAAAAAGAAAACGGGGGCCTGACCCATGAGCGCCCTTCTCACCGAAGCCTTCATCGGCTCGCTCATTTTCGGCGCACTGACAGCGGGCATCCCCCTGTTGCTGGCCGGTCTGGGCGAGCAGATCTCGGAAAAGGCCGGCGTGCTCAACATCGGCCTGGAAGGCATGATGCTGTTCGGCGCCTATGCGGGCTTTGCCGTGGCCTACAGCTATAGCTCCTTTACCATCGGATTCCTGGCCGGCGGCCTGGCCGGATTGGCGACCGCCTGCCTGATGGCCCTGCTCTGCGTGGTGTGGAGCATGAACCAGATCGTCGTGGGCATCGCCTTGACCCTGGGCGCCGAGGGCCTGACCGCCCTTTTGCACCATTTTCAGTTCAGCCGCAGCTATCCGCGCCTGCCAAAGGCGGAGACCCTGCCCCTGCCGGGCCTCAGCGAGCTGCCGGTGGTAGGCGGCGCCCTCTTCGACCGGAATCTGCTGGTCTACCTGGCCATCTTGCTCACGGTTTTCATGGTCTGGGTCTTCAACCGCACCCAGCTGGGCTTGAACCTGCAGGCCGCCGGGGACAAGCCCGCGGCCTTGGACGCGGCCGGAGTCAGCGTGAAGGGCACCCGCTTCGCCGCCGTCTTGTGCACCGGCTTCCTGGGCGGACTGGGCGGCGCTTACATGTCCATGGTGGGCGGCGGGCTGTTCCTGCCCTTCATGACCGGCGGCGCCGGCTTCATCGCCATCGTGCTGGCCATGCTGGCGCGGGGGCACCCTTTATGGGTGCTGATCGGCGCCGTGCTCTTCGGGGTCAGCCTATCCCTGGCCACCGCCCTGCAAGTGGCCGGGGTCAACATCCCCACCGACGTGATCCAGATGCTGCCCTTCGCCATGGTGATCCTGGTGCTGATCATCTTTGCCCGGCACAGCTACCTGCCGCCCGCCTTGGGCATTCCCTATCACCGCGGGGAGCGGTAACCTAACAAGCAACCTCAAAACCATTAACCAGGGAGAACAGGCATGACCGATACGAAAGTACATCTACTGGACGGGGGCACTTTGGTGATTGACGGCTTCCATGCCTTTTGGAACCGAGGCCCGGGCGGCGAGCTGCGCTTTCCCTGCTATGCGGTGCTGGTGGAGCACAAGGACGGGCTTTACATCTTCGATACGGGCTACGATTACGACCACGTGATGAAGGTCCTGCCCTTTGAAAAGCCCCTCCAAACGCCGGAGCAGACCATTCCCGGCGCCCTGTCCCTGATCGGCAAAAAGCCCGAGGACATCAACTACGTGATCAATTCCCACTATCACTTCGATCACTGCGGCGGCAACAAATACCTGACCACCGCCTGCACGGTCTGCCATTCCAGCGAACTGGAAGCCTGCACCTGCCATCAGCCCTTTGAGCACCTGGGCTACTCCGACATGAGCTTCGCGCCCGACTTGGGTAAAGAGGCCGAAGACGACAGCTCCGTGGGCGGCTCGGGCGACCCGGAGATCGACATCTACACGCCCAAGTTCGAAACCATCACCGGCGATCAGGAAATCGCCAAGGGCCTATGGCTGTTTGAAACGCCGGGGCATACCGCCGGCCACTACAGCATGATGGTGGAGCTGGCCAACCGGCGGCCCATGCTGTTCACCGCCGACGCCTGCTACAGCCAGAAAAACATGGACATGATGTGCATCTCCAGTTTTCACCTGGATCCCACGGACAGCGTGAAATCCATGCAGCGCCTGAAGGACCTGGCCGAAAAGTATGACGCCGAATTGTTCTATTCCCACGATCCGGAGTCCTTCGGCGACTATATCAAGGCCCCCGACGGCTATTACTCCTGACCGGGCGACGCGGTCGCCGCGTTATGTTAGAGGCCCGGTCAAGAGTTTCGCGGGCAGCCCTAGGCGGTTGCGTTGCCGATCACGTCCAGGGCCGCTTCCACCCCGGCCGACACATCGGCGCGGCCGCCAAGGGCGCGAATGGCCCCGCCCAGGGCGGTGATCGCCACCACGGCGTAGATGGGCTCGGCCGTGCAGCCCATGTGGCCGATGCGCAGCAGCTTGCCCAAGGTGTCACCGCGCCCCAGGGACAGAATCACGCCGAACTGTTCCCGGGCGCTGGCGATGATCGCCGTGTCGCTCAGTCCCTCGGGCACCCGCACGGCGGTGGTGGTGGGCGAAGCGATCTCCTCGCGCGCCGCCCAAAGGTCGCAGCCCATGGCGGTCACGCCCCGGCGACAAGCCTCGGCGGTCAGCGCGTGGCGGCGCCAGACCGTTTCCGGGCCTTCATCCAGATAGATGTCGATGGCCGCCGCCAGTCCGCTGATCTCGGCGACGGAGGGGGTGAAGGGAAAAGGCTTTTCCCGGCTCCAGGCGTCTTTCCAATCCAGCAAGCTGAGGATCGAGGCGGTCGGGCTGTCCGGGTTCGCCACCATGTGTTCCCAGGCCGCCGGGCTCACCGCGATGAAGGTCACGCCCGGCGTGCCGCCCAGGCACTTGCCCGGCCCGGTGATGAACACATCGGCGTGGCAATCCTCGGGGTGGATATCCATGCCGCCAAAGGACGAGACCGCGTCCACCAGCAAGAGGGCGCCATTTTCCTTGGCGATCCGGCCGATCTCCACCACCGGATTGATGGTGCCCGAGGGGGTGTCATGATGCACCACCGACACGATGGAAATGTCGGGCCGGGCGGCGAAGGCATCCCTCACCGCCTGAGGATCGATGGCCTCGTTGTAGGGCACCTCGATTTCGACCATTTCCTTGTGATAGCGGGCCGACCAATAGCCAAAGCCCTTGCCGTAAACACCGGAGGCCAGGTTCAAGACCACGTCCTTTTTGGAAATGACTGAGGCGGCCATGGCTTCGATGGCCACCGCCGGCTCGGCCTGGATGATCAAGGCCGGGTCCGGCCAGCGCAGAGCCGCCGCGCATTTCAGCGCGGTTTCTTCGTAAAAGGCCTGAAAACTGGGATCGAAGTCATAGCCCATGGGCCGGGCCATGGCCTCCAGCACCGCCGGGTAGCCTTGCACGGGGCCGGCGGTCAAAGTGATCACGGGCGGTTTGATGGGTGCGTGGGACATGGGTCTATCTCCTCGTTGACCTGTGATGTGTTCGCCGGCCCCCCTGGGGGGCTTGGAAAGGGGCCCCCTGGGGCTTGGAAAAGGGGCCCTGGGGGTCTTGGAATGGGGCCCTGGGGGTCTTGGAATGGGGCCCTGGCGGGCTTGGAAATTAGCCCTAGAGGGCGTGAAGAAGGGGCGCGGCCCCTGGAGAACGGACGCAAGGAAGCGGCGCCATGGATTATGATTTTGTGATCGTGGGCGGGGGCAGCGCCGGCTGCGTTTTGGCCGCGCGACTGAGCGAGGACCCCGCGGCCCGTGTCTGTCTGCTGGAAGCGGGGGAATGGCCCAGCGACCCGGACATCCGCGACCCGGCCAAGTGGCCGCTGCTGCAGGGCCGGCCATTTGACTGGCGGTTCGAGACCACGCCCCAGGCGGGCACGGCCGGGCGCCGCCACCCTTGGCCTCGCGGGCGCCTCTTGGGCGGCTCCAGCTGTTTGCACGCCATGGCCCACGTGCGCGGCCATCCGGCGGATTTCGATAGCTGGGCCGAGGGGGGCTGTGACGGCTGGGGCTATGGGGACCTCATGCCCTATTTCCTGAAATCGGAAAGCTCGCCCCTTGGCCCTTCGCCCTACCATGGCGCCACGGGGCCCATCCGGGTGATCAAGCCCGACGCGCCCCACCCCATCACCCAGGTCTATCGCGCCGCGGCGGCGGACCTGGGCCTGGCCCCCACCGACGATCACGACGGCCCGCAAATGACCGGGCCGAGCCTGAACGCCCTGGCCATCGTGGACGGGGAGCGGCAAAGCCTGGCCGATGCTTACCTGACGCCCGTCACGGGACGGGCCAACCTGACCATTCGCACCGCCTGTTTGGTGGACCGAATCCAACTGGATAAAGGCGGTCGGGCCAGCGGCGTGGTGCTGGAGGCC
>JANQKX010000049.1 GCA_028280915.1 Kiloniellaceae bacterium | reverse complement strand
GGTGGGGCCGGGCAACGCGCCGGCCTATGTGGATTCCACCGCCGACCTGGCCCAGGCGGCGCACCACATCATCGACAGCAAGTCCTTCGACAACTCGGTGCTCTGCACCAACGAATCCGTGGTCATCACCCTGGCCGACTGCGCCGACGAACTGCGCCGCCAGCTCAAACGCGCCGGCGCCCATATCTGCTCCGCCGAGGAGACCGAGCGCCTGCGCCACTACCTGTTCCACGACCGGGGCTTCAACGTGGAGGCCCTGGGCCAAAGCGCGGCCTGGATCGGCGACAAGGCGGGCATTAAGGTGTCGCCGAAATGCCGGGTGCTGGTGACCCCCATCGAGCTGATCGGCGCGGACGAGCCCCTGTCCCGGGAAAAACTGTGCCCGGTCTTGGGGCTTTATACCGCGAAATCCCGGCCCCAGGCCCTGGCCCAGTCCCGCGCCCTACTGCGCCTGGCGGGGGCCGGCCATTCGGCGGCCATTCATGCCGGGGACACCCAGGTGGTCATGGCCTTCGCCAGCATGGTGGAGGTCTACCGCATCGTGGTCAACGCGCCCTGCAGCCAGGGGGCCGCCGGTTTCGCCACCGGCCTGCCGCCCACCTTTACCATCGGCACGGGCTTTTTCGGCCGCTCTTCCATCGGCGAGAACATCGGGCCGCAGCATCTGGTCAATTGGACCCGCATCGCCTGGCACGCGGACAGCAACCACCGGCCGCGCCTGGAGGACATCCGCTCCATCCCCCATCCGGGCCCCCTGCCCGAAGCGCCCTCCGACGGGGTGCCCGGCAGCAGCGACCCGGCCCAGTACCGGCCGACGGCCGCCAGCTTGAGCGGGACCGGGGCATCTCCCGGAGGTGGGACCTCTCCCGGAAGTTATGACGCCATCCGCGACGAAATCCGCCGCATCGTGGTGGAAGAGCTGCGCGCGGCCTTGAAGGGGTAATCATGGCCGAGTTGCGCTCCTTCATTTTCATCGACCAGCTGCAGCCGCAAACCCTGTGTTATCTGGCGACCTGGATCAAGGGCAGCCTGCCCCGGGCCGGCGTGGCCGCCCAGATCATCGAAGTGGCGCCGGGCCTGGACATCGAGCCCCTGACCGACATCGCCCTCAAGCATTCCGAAGTGCACGCGGGCATCTTGGTGGTGGAGCGCCAGTTCGGCTATCTGGAGTTCCATTCCCGGTCCACCGAAGCGGTCAAGGCCTCGGCATTTTCCGTGCTCGAGGCCCTGGATACCACGCCGGCGGACGCCACGTCGCCCAAGATCCTGGCCTCCAAGATCTTCACCCGGATCGACCCCCAGCACGCCTTTTTGATCAACCGCAACAAGTTGGGCTCCATGGTGCTGGGCGGCCAATCGGTCTTCGTGCTCGAGATGCAGCCCGCCTCCTACGCCATCCTGGCGGCCAACGAGGCGGAAAAGGCCACCAATATCACCATCGTGGACTACCGCATGATCGGTGCCACGGGCCGGGTCTACCTGGCCGGCAACGAAGCGGAAATCCGCAGCGCCAAGGACGTGGCCGAAAGCGTCCTTCTGCAGCGTGCCGCGAGCTAGGACGGAGGGAATGGACGAGCGCCTGGACAGTCAAACGATCCGATCCCTGGTGCGCCAGGTGCTCAGCGAGGTGCTGGCCGAGGAACTGCCGCGCCTGAAAGCCGCGCGCGCGGCGCGAAAACCGGATCAAGCCGCGCGGCTAACTGATCAAAAGGTGGAATGGGTCGAAATCAAATCCGACGCCGAGCTCACCGCCTTCGCC
>JANQKX010000032.1 GCA_028280915.1 Kiloniellaceae bacterium | reverse complement strand
AGTGGGAGCGATGCACATAAATGCGGTTCGGCGCGGTACAGACCTGGCCGGTGTTCCAATACCTTTTGCCGGCCAAACTCTTGGCCGCCATAGGAAGATCGGCGCCCGGCAGGACGATGGCGGGGGCGTTGCCGCCCAGCTCCAAGGTCGCCCGTTTGATGGCCTGGCCTGCTTGCGCCGCCAAGACACGGCCCACGGTGACGGAGCCCGTGTAGGCCACATGGGCGATCCGGGGGTCCGCGATCAGTTGCGTGGATATTTGCGGGCCATCGCCGCTCAAGAGATTGACCGTCCCGGGCGGCAAACCGGCCTCATCTAGTAGTTCGGCAAAGGCGATGACCGAACTGGGCGCAACACCGTTCACCAAGACCACCGCGCTGCAACCGGCCGCCAGGGCCGGGGCGAGGGGGGTGGAAACGGTCTCGACGGGGAAGTTCCATGTGTTGAGGATCAACACCGGGCCAACCGGCTGGCGCTCGATGATCCGGCGCAGGCCCGGCGTAATCAGCTCTTGTGGCGCGGTGTTCGACGCGACCACTTTGGAAAAATAGTCAAAAACGCCGGCCACGCCGTCCAGTTCCGTCTTCGCCTCGGCCAGGGGCTTGCCCATCTCGGCCGTAATGAGCGGGGCGATACGGTCTCTGGCTTGCCTGACCGCCGTGGCCAGGCGTCCCAGGGTCTCCCCCCGTTCTTGAGGGCTGGTCGCGGACCAAAGGGGCAGGGCGTCGGCGGCTGCCTTGGCCGCCGCGGATACATCTTCGGGACGGGCGCAGGTGAGCGTCCCGGTCTGATCACCGGTGGCCGGATCAACGATCCTCTGGTCGGGCCGGCCGCCGCCGGAAATCCAATTCCCCGCGATGAAAAGGGGGCCGGGCTGTGCCATCCCGTTTTATCCTTGAAACTCGTTGAGGGTGAAGAACAAGGTGTCGCCGATTTCACAAAGGGCCGGATGGCGTTTGGTGAACACGACGCCGCCGCGCTTGAAGTGGAGCTCCGTCGGTTTTTTCCAGGGCTGTTTGATGTTCCAAATGTAGCCTGCGAACTGGCCGTCCTCAACCTGGTCGCCCACTTCCACCCGGGGCTCGAACATGCCTTCCTCGTAAGCGAAAATGTAGTTTTCCTCGTTTTGCATGTTCATCATTTGGGTTTTGAATTTGGGCGGGTCCGTTTGGAAGCTTTCCGGCAAAATGCCCATGTGCTTCAGGCAGCGTTTGAGGCCCTGGTCCCCCATGTCCCGGATCCAGGGCGTGATGGTCCCTGATCCTCCCAGCTCGGTGCTGACATAGATGATGTCCCGGGGCAGGGCCTCGCCGGACAGGGTGGTCTCGTGCACCCGGTCGCCGACCAAGGCCAAGGGTGCGCCGAAAAGCTCCAAAAACGCCATTTGCATGGCGTCCTTCTTTTCGTCTCCCATGAGGCGGATCTTGCAGGACGGCCAGTGGTTGCTGGAAGAGCCGGCGGAATGAAGGTCAAAAATGGCATCCACCTTGGGGACCAGTTCGTTGGTGATGAACCAGGCGATGGTGTCGGTGGGTGAGCCGTTCTTGTGCCCGGGGAAAAGCCGGTTCAGGTTGCCTTCGCCGTCGTGGTCCAGCGGCGAGGTCCGCCGACCGGCAAAGGCCGCCGGGGCGTTGGCGGCGGGCAGGAAGATCAGCTGCCCCTTGATGTCGCCCGGTTCCAGTTTCTGATAAAGGTCGATAAAGATGGAGATGCCTTCGTATTCGTCGCCGTGGTTGGCGCCGACCAAGAGGGCCGTCGGGCCATCACCGTTGCGGATGGACATGATGGGGACGGGCAGCCATCCATAGGCCGACCGATGGCTGGAAAAGGGGATGCGCACATAGCCATGATGCTTGCCATCTTGCTCAAGGTCGATTTCGCTGCTGGGCGCACCGATGCTGACAACGGGACAGGGCATTTTTTTTCCTTTTAAGATGATGTGATGGAGAAGATTTTTCAGGACCTGGGGCGCCTCAAGCGCCGGCGACCACTTCCCGATAGGCAATGCCAAGGCGTCTGATGCCCTCGGCAATCTCCTCGGGTTCCGGGTAGCTGTAGGCAAAGCGCAGGAAGTTGCCGGGGTCGTCTTCGGGAAAACTCAAGCGGCCGGAACTGACTTCCACGCCGTGCTTTAAGGCTTGATCGGCCACCGCCTCGCCGGACACGCCCTCCGGCAGTTCGGCCCAAAGGAAATAGCCGCCTTGGGGCGGGCGCACCTTTGCGTCGGGCAGTTCCCGGGCCAAGGCCTCAACCATCACGTCCCGATGCAGCGCCATGCGCTTTGCCACCAGGTCGATGTGCTCGGCCATGCGGTTGGAGCGCATGAGATCCACAACGATGCGCTGGGTGAAGGGGCAGGACCCGCCTTCGGACTTTTGCAGCCCCATGCGGTCGATGATCTCGGGCTCCCCGATGACCCAGCCGAGGCGCAGTCCGGGGGAGAGGATTTTGGAGACGGTGCCAAGGGCCAAGACCACGCCCTTCTCGTCCAGAGCCTTGAGGGGCGGGATCGCCTCACCCTCGAAACGGACGCGGCGGTAGGGATCATCTTCCAGAATGATGAAGCCGTAACGGCTGGCTAAGGCGACCAGGTGCCGGCGCCGGCGCAGGGACATGGTGATGCCCGTGGGGTTGTGAAAATCCGGCACGTCGAATAACAGCTTGGGCATGCGTTCGTTGTTGGCCGTCAAGCGCTGCAGCTTTGCTTCCAAGACCTCCGTCATCATGCCGTCCTCGTCTTGCGGGATGGGCAGGAACTGGGCGCCATGGCTGCGCATATGGTTCATGGAGGTCATGTAGGTGGGGGCCGTGACGATCACCCGGTCGCCGGGTTCCACGAAGACCCGGCAAGCCAGGTCCACGCCATGTTTGGCCCCGTTGGTGATCAGGACGTTTTCGGGCCGGCAGCGCACCCCGTCATTAGCGACGAAACCGGTCACCGCCTCGCGCAGATCTGGCAGGCCCATGAGGCCGCTGTACTGCATCACTTCAGCGGTCCGATCCCGGGCCGCGTTGGCGGCTTCCATGGACACATCGGGCAGCAGGGGCGGATAGGCCAAGCCGGAATTTAGAATGATGGCGCCGGGTTCGTGGTCAAAGACCGATTTGCCAAGAATTTCCGCGCGGCGCGCATAACGATAAGAGGTCACTTCGGCAGTTCTCCTGAGAGGGGCCTTTCAAAAAACCAAATGGCCAGGCCGGGATTCATGAAGGTTTGGGTGAAAACTCGTTGCTTTTATCAAAATAATAAATTATTTACTATTCATGTCAATCAACGTTTTCCGGAAAGGACCGTAAATGAGCCCCCAGTACCCTGACTTTTCCAAAGCTGAATACGAAGATCGCTGGGCGCGGACCCGTGCGCTCATGGCCGAGCGGAACATTGATGCCATGTTCATCACTGAAAAACTGAACTACGGGTATTATTCCGGCCATCGGTCCTGCCAGAATCCCATCGACAAGATCCGTTCTTACATGTTCATCCTGCCCAAGGATGACGACCCGGTGCTGATCACCATGCCGTTCGAGGTGATGCAGGTGGAACAGTGCACCTACATCGAAAACATCAAAACCATTGGCGGTCTGACCGGGCACCCGGAATTTATCATCGATACCTTTAAATCTCTCGGCCTGGACAAGGGCCGCATCGGTGCCGAGCTGGGGCGCGAGCAATACCTGGGCACTAACTTTCTCGCCATGCAGGAAATCATGAAGGGCCTGCCCGAGGCGGAGTTTGTCGATGCCTCCCAGATCATTCTCGATGTTCGGGTGATCAAGTCCCCGGCCGAGATCGAATATTGCCGGGTGGCGGCGAAGATGACCGCGGAGGCGGAGAAGGAGATCTTCGAGGAAGTCCACGCCGGCATGACGGAAAACGAAATCGCGGTGAAACTGCGAACCCGGCTGTTCGAGAAGGGAGCCGAGGACCTCACCCTGTTGTGCGTCGTCTCTGGCCCGTCGACGGGCGGGATCTGCCTCTTGCCGACGGACCGGGTGGTGCAAAAGGGCGACACCTTGGGTTTTGACTGTGGCGTGAACTACCGGGGCTACTGCTGCGATATGGCCCGGACCGCATCGGTGGGCGAGCCCTCGGAGGAACTCAGCGAGTTCTATGCCTGGATGATGGCCTTGCGCCACGACTGCAACATGATGCTGCGGCCGGGTAAATCGCCGCGGGATCTGGTCGGCGTCGTGGACCAGTATTTGGCAGAACGCGGCCTTAAAACCATGGGCGTGGGCCGTGTGGGCCATGGCGTTGGGGTCGAGACAACGGAATACCCCTCGCTCGCCGCCTTCGAGGACATCACCTTTCAAAAAGGCATGGTGTTCGCCTGCAATCCCAATTTCGCCAATCACCTGGGCTTTTTGAACGCGGAGGACAACTGGGCCATCACGGACGGCGATCCGGACCTGCTGACCGATCCCATCGCGCCCATGCAGATCCCCATCGTCGCCGCATGATCCATCTGAAAGACATCAACAAAAAATTTTTAGGGAAGGGAAGACGAACCATGTTTAAAACAGCATCTCGATCCGTCAACAAAATCCTTGTGTCACTTGGCGCCGTGAGCCTTTTGGCGGGGTCCCTGGTCGCCCACGATGCCGCCGCCGAGGGCAATCTGGAACGGGGCAAGGGCGATGGGCTACGGGTGGCTTATTACAATTTCGCCCCCTTCGCCTATGTGAACGAGAGCGGCGACGTGGTCGGCGAACAGGTGGAGATTTTCCGCCATATCGCGGACCAACTAGGCCTCAAGATCGAAAGTGAGACCTCGACGGAATGGGGCAATCTCATTCCCGGCTTGAAGGCCGAGCGCTTCGATGTGGTCGCGGCCGCCATGTTCGTGAACCCCAAACGCTGCGCGGAGGTGGCCTTTACCGAGCCGACCTTCGGCATTCAACAGGCCTTTATCGTCGCGGCGGGCAACCCGAAGGAGCTGTCGAACTATGAGAGCGTGCGGGATACGGGCAGCACGCTGGTCGCCATCTCCGGCACGGCGCAGGTGGATTGGGCCAAATCCGTCGGGGTGGAAGAAGGCAGGATCATGCAGATCCCCGACAATCCCACCGGCCTGGCGGCGGTCAAGGCGGGGCGGGGCGATGCCTTTGCCATCGACGCGCCCGGTGCCCGGCTGGCGGTCGCGGCGGCCGATGGGAGCGAGCTTGAAATGCTGACACCCTTCGGCGAAGTGGGCGGCAAAGCGGCCAGTCCCCATGGGGCCTATGCGGTGCGCAAGGACGACACGGCCTTTGTCGATGCCTTTAACGAGAAGTTGGCCGCTTTCATCGGCACCGACGCGCACATCGCCATCATGGAGGCCCATGGCATGGAAAGAAGCGAGCTGCCGGTGCGCACCACGGCGGACCTCTGTACCGAATAGGTACTTTTTACTTGCGGCCGCTTGGTAGGATTGTCTGCTAGGCGGCGGCGCCTTCCCTCGCGCTTTTTTGGATCACCGAGCGCCCTTGCGGTTCAAAAGGCTTTCAATCAAAAATGCCGAACAGCAGCAATCCCGCCTACGATTTGGATGACGGGCCCGGAAAGGTCCGGCTGGGCTTGATTGCTCTGGCCAATGATCAGGTCATCGAACGAGATATGGCGCTGCTGAATCAGGGGTCGGGCGCCTTGATCTATACCGGCCGCATCGCATTTTCCGGCGACTGTTCTCTGGAGAATCTAGCGTCCATGTCCGATGACATCGTCGGCGCCACCCGATTGATTAACCCGGGCAACCGGCTGGATGGGATCATATTCGGCTGTACCTCCGGGACGGTGGCCCTGGGTTCCGAGAACATTGTACGCAGCGTCAGAACCGTTCGGCCGGGAATCCCGGTGGTCGACCCCCTCGCGGCGGTGAGCGCCGCCGTGACAAGCCTCTCCGTCCAGAATATTGCCCTCTTGGCACCCTACAACGACGAGGTAACCCATATGATGGCCCAGGCACTGGAGGACCGTGGCCTGAGGGTTGTGGCCACCCGCTGCCTGGGCATTACCCAGTCGGCCTGGATTAGCCGGGTAACACCGGGCTCCATCTATGATTGGGCCTTGGCCGTCGATACCCCGGATGCGGAAGCGCTTTTTATCGCTTGCACCGATTTCCGCTCCTTGGACGTCTTGTCCGAGATTGAGGGCGCTATCGGTAAACCGGTGGTGACCAGCAATCAGGCGCTTTTTTGGCATGCCACGCGGGAAGCGGGTCTGAAGTATAAGGTGGCCATCGGGGGTCGCCTATTGTCGTCGCAGTGAACTCATCGGCAAGAAGCTGATGGGCGAATCCATTTGGAGAGCTAGAAAACAGAGGAGGAACGAGAAATGCAAAAGAGACACTTTAAGGTTTTTTCACTGATCGCGGCTTTGGCCGTTGTCTGTGCCCTGGGCATGTCCCGGCCCGGCATGGCGGAGGGGCTAATGGAGCGGGCCAAGGCCGATGGCCTGCGGGTCGCTTTTTACAACTTCGCGCCCTATGCCTATGTGGACGATTCTGGTGATCTTGTCGGAACCGACGTGGAAACTTTGCAGGCCGTTTTGGCCAAGATGGGTGCAAAGATCGAAGATGCCAAGGCCACCGACTGGGGCGCGCTTATTCCCGGTGTGAAGGCCAAACGCTTCGATGTGGTTGCGGCGGGCATGTTCGTGACCCCGAAACGCTGCGCGGAGGTACGGTTCTCCGAGCCCACCTTCGGCATCAAGCAAGCGGTTGCCGTTGCGGGGGGCAACCCCAAGGGCATCGAGAACTATGAATCCATCCGCGACCAGGGCCTCAAGGTGGGGGCCGTATCCGGGTCGGCCCAGGTTGGCTATGCACAGACCGCCGGAATCGCGGAGGAAAACATCGTTCAGTTGCCCGATAACCCGACGGGCGTGGCCGCGTTGAACGCCGGTCGCATCGATGCCTGGGCGGTGTCGGCGCCGGGTATCCGCCAGATCCTAAAGGGCATCACGGACGGGTCTATCGATTCCTCGCCGGTATTCGATACGGTCGGCGGCAAGCCCGCCGTGTCCCATGGCGCCTTCGCCTTCCGCAAGGATGACGGTGATTTTGTCGATGCCTTCAATCAGGAGCTGGCGGCGTTCATCGGCAGTGATGAGCACTTGGCGATCATGGCAAAGCACGATATGACCGCGGACGAGCTTCCGGTGCTCAAGACATCGGAAATCTGCGTTGAATAGGTGAGCCGTTTTCGGTCGGGCGCCGCGCTTCTGAGGAAACCCGGTGCCCGCCGAAGGCCGGCAATCAATGTGAAAGAGAGACCGCCATGACAGGACGCCTTGCCGCCGTCGCTGCGCTGTTAGCGTTTCTTTTGGGTCTTTCAGTCGCGACCTTTTCGGATTTGCGGGTGTTTTTGCCGGCGATCCTGAAAGGGGCGGTGGTGACCGTGGAGGTGACCTTCTGGTCCCTGATTTTGTTCTACGTCAGTGCTTTTCTGTCCGGCATCGGCCGGGGCAGCAAGAACACCTTTATCCGATGGAGCTGTGTGGTCTACATCGAGGTCTTTCGCGGCACCTCGCTTTTGGTCATTCTATTTTGGTTTTTTTTCGTGCTGCCGGAGTTCGGTATCACCCTGTCTCCCATCGTCGCCGGCGTACTGGGCATCGGCCTTAACTTCGGCGCTTATGGCGCGGAGATCGTGCGCGGCGCCATTGTAGCGGTGCCCAAGGGCCAGTACGAGGCCTGCACGGCGCTCAACATTTCGCCCCTCAAGCGTATGCTCCGCATCGTGATACCCCAGGCGGTCATCATCATGATCCCCGGCTTCACCAACCTGACCATCGAACTGATCAAGGCGACCGCCCTGGTATCCGCCGTGACACTGGTGGATATCACCTACGCCTCGGTACAGCAGAACCAGCTCCATTATCGCACGCTGGAAATCTTCTCCGTGACGCTGCTTCTCTATTACTGCTTTGCCCAGATTGTCCGTTTCGGCATGGCCATGCTGGAGGACTACAGCAAGCGCCATCTTTTGAGAAAGGCCTAGGTCATGGACTGGAAGTGGGATTTCACTTTTGACGTGGTGCTGCCCCGCATGTGGGAAGCCGCCGGTGTCACCGTCTATGCGACCTTTGCCGCGTTTTTGATCGCCATCGTTCTGGGCCTGGTCTTGATGCTGCTCAAGTCCTACGGTCCCAAGTTCGTGCAATACCCGGTCACGGAGTTTATCGAGTTCATCCGGGCAACGCCGCTGTTGGTGCAAATCTTTTTTTTGTTTTTTGTGCTGCCCGACATCAACATTACCTTGCCGCCGGTCACCACGGGTATCTTAGCCCTTGGGATCTATAACTCTGTCTTGTGTGCCGAGGTCTACCGCGCCGGCATTCAAGCGGTGCCCCGCGGCCAGTGGGAGGCCGCCACCGCCCTCAACCTTTCCACCTATCGGACCTTTCGGGATATCATCATCCCCCAGTCCCTGCCGCCGATCGTGCCGGCCCTGGGCAACTATCTGATCGCCATCTTCAAGGAGACGCCCTTGCTCTCCTTCGTGGCGGTGGCGGAGATCATGCAGATTTCCAAGCTGATCGGCTCGGAGTACTACCGCTTCACCGAAGCCGTCACCATCGCGGGGATCTTTTTCCTGGTCATGAGCTTGGTCGCCGCAGCCATGGTGCGGGTCGTCGAAAACTATGTGAAAAGGAGCATCCTGCATTGAGCGATGTGAAAATCCGATTTGACGACGTGGTGAAGCGATACGGCCCCCTGGTGGTGCTGGATCATCTGAATTTCCAAGTGGCTGATGGGGAGATCGTATCCATCATCGGACCTTCCGGTTCGGGGAAAACAACGGTCTTGCGGGTCCTGATGACCCTTGAGGAGATTCAGGACGGTGTCATCTATGTGGCCGGCGAGCCCTTGAACAAGATGGAATCGGGCGGCCGCTTGGTCCCCGCGTCCAAGGCGCATGTGCGGCGGCTGCGTTCGCGCATCGGCATGGTATTTCAGAATTTCAACCTCTTTCCCCATATGACCGCCTTGCAGAATTGCATCGAATCGCCGGTCTATACCAATGGGCTGTCCAAGGAGGAGGCGATAAAGGCCTCCATGGAGCTTTTGGACATGGTGGGCCTGGCCGACAAGCGGGACCACTATCCCAGTCAGCTGTCCGGGGGCCAGCAGCAAAGGGTGGCCATCGCCCGCACCTTGGCCATGCGACCCGAGATTCTCCTCTTCGACGAGCCCACCTCCGCCTTGGATCCGGAGATGGTGGGCGAGGTGCTGAATGTGATCCGCCAGCTCGCCACCGCTCATAGCTACACCATGCTCATGGTCACCCACCAAATGGGCTTTGCCCGAGAGGTGTCCGACCGGGTCTGCTTTTTCGACAAGGGCAAGATCGTCGAACAAAACGTGCCCGCGGAACTCTTCGATCGTCCGCAAAATGAACGGCTGCAGAAGTTCCTCAGCAGCGTGAAGGAAGCGCACTAATGACCGGGACGGGCATTATTCCAAAGGCGCTGGCTTTTCCGCCGGTCCCGGCCGAGCGGGCAGGCCGGTCCGCCCTGTGCTTGATCCTTCAAGGTGACTCTTTTAAACAAGACCTCATGACAAGCGAGACTGACCGAACGAGCCAATGAAAGATGTACTTCAATACGGAGATGCCGCCCAGGTTATTTACGACCGCCTAAAGGCCCGCATTGTCACCGGCGAGTTGGTGCCCGGCGAGGAACTGAAAATCATGACTGTCGCCACGGAATACGGCGTTAGCACCGTGACAGTGCGCGAAGCGGTGCGCATGCTGGCCTCGGACAAACTCTTGGAGCTCAGGCCCCGCCGCAGCCCCGTGGTGATTCTGCCCGATCTGGCGGAAACCTTGGAGATGAACGAAATTCGTCTGGCGCTGGAGCCGATTGCACTCAAGGCGGCCATGGCGAACCACACAAAAGAAACCATAGACCATTGCTTTTCCCTGATCGCTCAGGATCAAAAGGAAACCGATGAGTGGCGCCGGGTGGAATTGAACCGGGAGTTTCACTTGGCCCTCTTGGCGCCCTGCGGCCGGGCGCGATTGCTGCGGACCATTGACGAGCAATACGAAGGTATTTCCCGCTTGGCCCAGTTTTTGGTCATCGACAAGGTGGGAGAAATGGAATCCCACCACCACGAGCACCAAAACATCGTGGAAGCCGTATCCCAGGGCAAGGGTGGGGAAGCGGTAAAGCTTTTGAAGGCCCACATCAACGCCTCCAAGAACCGGATACTGAAGCTGATCCAAGCTCAGGATGACGGCTCGATCGCCCTGACCGGCTGACCTGGGCGCTGCCGGATTTCCCATTCCGAATCTTTGAAGTATCCCAGGTTCTCCGGCTCCAGCCGCTTGCCCAAGATGAAGTCGGCGGCCCTTTCGCCGATCATCATGGTCGGGGCGTTCAGATTGCAGCTGGGGATCAGGGGCATGATGGCGCTGTCGGCGACGCGCAGGCCCTCGATGCCGTGCACGCGGCATTCCGGGTCCACCACGGCCATGCCGTCAATGCCCATCTTGCAGGTGCCGCTGGGGTGGTAGGAGGAGCCGATATTGTCCCGTAGAAAGGCGTCGATTTCCCCGGCGGATTGCACCTGGCGGCCCGGGCTGATCTCGTCGCCCCGGCAGAAGTCCATGGCCGGCTGGGCCACCACCTCCCGCGCTAGGCGCAGGGCGGACCGCATTTCCCGCCAGTCCTGATCTTGGCTCATCATATTGAACTGAATAAGCGGGGCTTCTCGCGGGTTATTGGACTTCAGCCGCACCCAACCGCGACTTTCGCTTCTTTGGGAGCTGATCTGAACTTGAAAGGCGTGGGACGTCAAAAAGTCATTGCTACCAATGCTGACGCCGATGGGGAAGAGGTAGAGCTGAAGATCCGGGAAGGGCACACCTCTGTCGCTGCGGATGAAGGCGCCGCTTTGAAAATGGTTGCTGGCCAAGATCCCCCGTCGCCCGCTGACCCAATCAAAGAGCGCTTTGACCTTGGCGCCGAGCCCAAGGTGGGCCGCCAGGCTGACCGGCGCCTTCGATTGGATTTGCAGGGTTGCCAGGGCGTGATCCTGAAGGTTTTCGCCCACGCCCGGCAGATCCTGAACCACATCGATATCATGCCGCCTCAATTGGTCGCCAGGGCCGACACCGGAGAGCATCAAGAGTTGCGGATCGTTGATCGGCCCCGCGCTCAACACTATCTCGCGCCGGGCCCGAATAATCTTCTGGTCACCCTGGTGACGCACCTCGATCGCTTCGGCCCTTTTAGCCTTGATCCTCAGGCGTTGGACCTCGCAACCGGTCATGATCGTCAGGTTGGGGCGGGAGCGATTCGGATGCAGGTAGGCGACCGCGGTGCTCGAGCGAATGCCGTCCGCCGCGTTCATGGGAAAGCGCCCGAAGCCTTCTTGGCAATAGCCGTTCACGTCCTCGGTTTTCTGATATCCCGCTTCTTCACCGGCCTGCACGAAGGCGGCGGCGATGGGATTGAGGGGCTCCGCTTCGCTCACGCGCACCGGGCCGACGCCGCCTTTGTATTCGTTGTCGACCTCCGCCCATTTTTCCAACCGCTTGAAGTAGGGCAGGACCTGGGCATAGGACCAATTCGGCGCGCCGGCCTGGGCCCAACCCTCGTAGTCCAAGGGATTGCCCCGCAGGTAAACCAGCCCGTTGATGCTGGACGAACCGCCCAGCACCCGCCCTCTGGGCTGCTTCAAGCGCCTGTTGTTCAGATAGGGCTCCGGTTCACTCTCGAAGTTCCAATTATACTTCCGGGCATTGAAGGCGTATCTGGCCGCCGCCGGTATGCGAAAAATGGGGGAGCGGTCGGCCGGGCCCGCTTCCACCAACAACACGCTGTTGTCACGGTCTTCCGAGAGTCTCGTCGCCACGATAGCGCCCGCGCTGCCGGACCCCACAACGATAAAATCATACTCAGCCATAATCATCCGTCAGATCAAAAACTATAAATAATTTATTATATTTCGAGAGAATTGTTGTCAACGGGTTTGAGTGGCCGCTTGGACAGATACCATCGTCAATCAGCATGGGGGATCACTTTTTGGCGGTGGTTCGGGGGGGCCGCCCCTTTTCCATATTGGCATGATCATTGACGGCGTAAATCCGGCATACAATAGTGCACAAGGCGTCTTTAAGGAGGACGGCACCATGGCTTTTAACATCTTAAGTCCCAATGGGGCTGCTGTGTTGAGTCCCTTCTCGGCGCGCGGCTTTTTCCGTACCGGATTGTCTGCGCCGGACTCCGGGTGGTCCAAGGCATGGGAGCGCGCTTGTTGCCGGATGAAGGGGCGATGTGATGAAGATCTGGCGAGACGCGATGTCTGATACGGCGCGACAGCGTATGAACCTGATTTCGGAGCAGGGGCTTTGCATCGGCTGCGGGATCTGCCAGTCCCTTGCGGGCAGCGATCGTATCGAGGTGACCAAGAACCAAGACGGCAACCTGCGCCCCGTGATCAGCGGAGACCTGGACGACGCGACGGTTGATCGCCTCTACGATGTCTGTCCGGGAACCCATGTCCAGGGAATGCCGCCGCGGTTGATCGATGGTCAGACGAAGATTGACAATGTGTGGGGGCCCTGGCGGCGGGTC
>JANQKX010000062.1 GCA_028280915.1 Kiloniellaceae bacterium | reverse complement strand
GGCCGCCACGGCGGCCTCGACCCAGCTATCGATGATGGGGCGCGTCAAACGGCTGGGGGAAACGGTCAGGGGACCTTCGAAACCGCGCAACGCGCGGGTCTCTCCTTGCCAGCTTTCCGACCGCAGGAAATAGGGCAGCACATCGTCCCAGCCCCAGCCGGTGTTGCCGCCTTGGCGCCACTGATCATAATCCTGAGGCTGGCCGCGCACGTATAAAAGCCCGTTGATGGAGCTGGAGCCCCCCAAGACCTTGCCCCGCGGCCAGGAAATGGACCGGCCGTTCAAACCCGGGTCCGGCTCGGTGCGAAAACACCAGTCGGTCGCCGGATTGCCCATGGTCTTGAAATAGCCCACGGGGATATGGATCCAGGGGTTATCGTCCTTGCCGCCGGCTTCGACCAGTGCCACGCGATAACGGCCGCTTTGCGACAGACGGTTGGCTAAAACACAGCCCGCCGATCCGGCCCCCACGATGACAAAGTCGAATTCCAACCCGACTCCTCCCAAGGCAAAAAATGAGACTTTTTTTCTCGATTTTTTATACTATGATATACTTGCAACAAATCGACAGGGGCACAAGAGGCGGCAGCAAAATCTTTTCCCTACCGTCGGCAAGAGGAACAGGTGCTGCGCGTCCCGACAGGGCAGGTGAAGCAACATGCCGGATCAGCAACAGAGCTCACGCATACCCACCAATCTTCGCACCCTCCGCATTCTGGAGGTACTGGGACGGTCGGATAAAGTCATGACGCCCACCGAGATTAACGACGGCATCGGCCTGCCCAAGCAGACCATTCACCGGCTGTGCACCACCCTCATCGAAGAAGGCTATTTGGTGCGCGACACCAGCGGCAAGGGACTGCGTCCCAGCCGCCGCCTGCGCGACATGGCGGCGGGCATTCTCAACACCTCCCACTCCCACATCGCCCGCCATCAAATTCTCCAGCAAGTGGCTGATCGGGTCAGCGAAACGGTCAATTTCGTGGTGCCCGCCGATCAGGGCATGACCTATCTGGATCGAGTGGAAACGGACTGGCCGTTCCGGGTCCAACTGCCCATCGGCACCTGCGTGCCCTTTCATTGTACGGCCAGCGGCAAGGCCTTCCTGGCCAGCCTGAACAAGTCGGCCCGGGAAAAGATGGTGCAAAGCCTCGCCCTGGAGCAACGCACGCCGAACACCATCGTCACGCCCGACCACATGCTGCGCGAATTGGACAAGGTGGCCCAGCAAGGCTGCGCCCTGGACAATGAGGAGTTTATCGAAGGCATGGTGGCCATTGCCGTGCCGGTCCTGGACGAAAGCGGCCGCTATGCCGCCTCCCTTGCCTTTCACGGGCCCACGCCCCGCCTCACCATCGACCGGGCCCTGGCACAAAAGGAAATGCTGCAGGAAGCGGCGGAAAAGCTGAATACCTGCCTTTTTACCTGAGCCTGGCCGGTTAAAAGAGCAACAAGGTCAAGGTTTCAGGATCACCTTGGGGGCCGCCACCTTGCCCGCCCGAATGTCCGAAAAAACAGCCGGCCCGTCGGACAAGGGGCGCACGTCATGCCACCCGAGCGGGCCCAGCTTGCCGTCAAAAAGGGCCTGAGCCGTCGCGCGGAAGTCCGCCTTGTTATAGGTATAAGCGCCCACGAAGGTGATTTCCTGCAGGGTCATGCGCCGCAGGTCCAGGCCGCCCGTGGCCTCCCCCAACCCGATATGAACGATGATGCCGCCGGGCCGGGCCCGCGCCGAGGCCAAGGCCCGGGTGGCCGCAATGCCCACACCATCGATCACGATCTCAAACCCTTCGTCCTCGCCCTCCGCCTCGGCCAGTGCCCGATGGACGGTGAAACCGCCCAGGTCCCGCAGCCGGTCGTGACGCAGGGGATTGGGCTCCACCACGGTTATGTCGTCGGCCCCTTGCGCCTTCAGGGCCAGGGCGGCGCCCAAACCGATGGCGCCGCCGCCGATCACCAGGCACCGCGCCATGGGCAGGGCGGGGTGGCCAGGACGCTGGCTCAAGCGACTGGCATGCCAGCCACAGGCCAAGCACTCGCTCAAGGCGGCCCGCTCCAGGCTCACGTCGGCGGGGACGTCCACGAGATTCTCCAGGGGCATGGCCAGGTACTCGCCGAAGGCCCCCTGCCGGGGCGGCATGGAGATGATCTGCCGCGCGGCGCAAAGGTTGTCCCGCCCGCTGCGGCAAGCCGGGCACACGCCGCAAGTAACCAAGGGATTGATGGTGACCCGGCGCCCCGCGCCGGGGCCGTCCACGATGGTGCCGGCCGCCTCGTGGCCCAGGATGAGCGGCGCCGGCC
>JANQKX010000015.1 GCA_028280915.1 Kiloniellaceae bacterium | reverse complement strand
ATCCGCGCTCTCGTCCAGGTCGAAGGAGTAGCGCAGCATCATCGAGAGGCTGAGCAGGCAGGCCAGCGGGTTGGCGAGGTTTTGCCCGGCGATGTCGGGCGCGCTGCCGTGGACCGGCTCGTAGAGCGCCTTGCGCCGGCCCGTCGAATCCCGCGCGCCGAGCGAGGCCGACGGCAGCATGCCAAGCGACCCGGTCAGCATGGCCGCCGCGTCGGACAGCATGTCGCCGAACAGGTTGTCGGTGACGATCACGTCGAACTGCTTGGGATTGCGCACCAGCTGCATGGCGCAGTTGTCCGCGTACATGTGGGACAGTTCGATGTGGGCGTAGTCGGCCCCGTGCAGCTTGGAGACTTCCTGGCGCCACAGCACGCCGGATTCCATCACATTGGCCTTTTCCACCGAGCAGACCTTGCTGGAGCGCTTGGCCGCCAGTTCAAAGGCGGCCCGGGCCACCCGCACGATCTCGTGGGTGTCATAAACTTGGGTGTTGATGCCCCGGCGCTCGCCGTTGGGCAAATCCTGGATGCCCCGGGGCTCGCCGAAGTAAACCCCGCCGGTCAGCTCCCGCACGATCAGGATGTCCAGACCGGAGACCACCTCGGGCTTCAAACTGGAGGCATTGACCATGGCGTCGAAGCACAAGGCCGGGCGCAGGTTGGCGTAAAGGTTCAGATCCTTGCGCAAACGCAGTAGCCCTCGCTCCGGCTTCACGTCAAAGGGCAGGTCGTCCCACTTGGGTCCGCCGGCCGCACCCAAGAGAACTGCGTCGGCGGCCAGGGCCTTTTCCACCGTGGCGTCGGTCACGGGCACGCCGTGCGCGTCGATGGCGGCGCCGCCGACCAGATCCTCTTCCCAATCGAAGGCGATGGCCTCGCGCTGTTCCAGCCAGTCGGCGACCCGCTTGACCTGTCCCGTGACCTCGGGACCGATGCCGTCACCGGGCAGGACGAGAAGTTTTTTGTTGGCGGGCATCGGATCGGGTCTCCTCTATCAGCTTATGGTCATGGTTTGTCCACACCAGGTCATCGCAAAGTCGTCGTGAAGTCGCCACGAAGTCATCGCCTTTGCGCCCCTGCATGGCGGGCCCCTAGTGATTATGAAAAGCGCCGGTGCAAAGCAAACGAAATCTCTACGGCCGATCCGTTTAGGCGCGGAATTCGCGCCGCTTACGACTTGGCCGGCTCCGGCGAACCATGGCCGTGCTCCACCCAGCCGTGGGCGAGCTGGCGCTTGGTCTCAAAGGCTTCGATGTGATGGTCCTTTTCCAAGGTCAGGTCGATATGGTCCAAACCATTGATCAAGCAGTGACGATGGAAGGGATCCAGATCAAAGTCCACCTTGTAGCCGTCCGGCGCGGTCACGAGCTGTTCGTGCAGATCCACGGTGAAGATGGCATTGGCGCCCTTATGGGCATGCTCCATCAGAACTTCCACGTGGGAATTGTGCAGGGTCACCGGCAGCAGGCCGTTCTTGAAGCAGTTGTGATAAAAGATATCCGCAAAGCTTTCCGCGATGACGCAGCGAATGCCATGGTCGATCAAGGCCCAGGGCGCATGCTCCCGACTGGAGCCGCAACCGAAGTTGGCGCCCGCGATCAGGATCTCCGCCTTTTCGTAGTGGGGGTGATCCAGCACGAAGCCGTCCTTGGGGTTGCCCTGCTCGTCGTAGCGCATTTCATAAAACAGGCCCTTGGACAAGCCGGTGCGCTGGGTGGTCTTGAGGAACTGCTTAGGGATAATCATGTCCGTATCCACATTGACCAAGGGCAAGGGTGCCGCGGGCGAGGTCAAGGTCGTGAACTTTTGCATCTTTAACAGTCCTTCCTAGGCAATCCGATCAAAAACACTTTTTTATCAGCAGGTTATTGGTAGTCACGCACGTCAGTGATGCGGCCCGCGACCGCCGCGGCCGCGGCCATGCCGGGGCTCATCAGATGGGTGCGGCCACCGCGGCCCTGACGGCCCTCGAAATTCCGGTTCGAGGTGGAGGCACAGCGCTCCCCCGGCTGCAGGCGGTCGGCGTTCATGGCCAGGCACATGGAACAGCCCGGCTCGCGCCATTCAAAGCCGGCCTCGATAAAGATCTGGTCCAGGCCTTCATCCTCGGCCTGCTCCTTAACCAGACCCGAGCCGGGCACGATCATGGCCTGCACCCCCTCGGCCACCCGGCGGCCCTGGGCGATGGCGGCGGCCTCGCGCAGATCCTCGATCCGGCCGTTGGTACAGGAGCCGATGAAGACCTTGTCCACGGCCACTTCGTTGATCGCCGTGCCGGGGGTCAGGT
>JANQKX010000741.1 GCA_028280915.1 Kiloniellaceae bacterium | reverse complement strand
TCCCGACCGAATGATCACTTTCAGCACTCTGTTGCTGATCTCCATACCGGACTTTTTCATCGCCATCCTCCTGATCCTGTTTCTGGCGGTGGGCCTGGGCTGGTTTCCGGCCGTTTCCTATCTGAGCGGCGCGGAAGGCTTCTGGCAGACCATTCACGCCCTCATGCTTCCGATCGGCACACTGGTCATATTGATTTCGGCCCAGATGATCCGCATGACCCGGGCCGGCATCCTGAACGTCACCAGCTCGCCTTACATCGAAATGGCGATCCTCAAGGGGATCTCACGCCGCCGGATCATCACCCGGCACGCCTTTTTTAATGCCATCGGGCCCATCGCCAACGTGATCGCGCTCAACCTCTCCTACCTGATCGGCGGGATCGTTATCGTGGAAACGATCTTCGCCTATCCCGGCCTGGCGAAGCTGATGGTGGATGGCGTGCGCACCCGTGACATACCTTTGGTGCAGGCCTGTGTGATGATCTTCTGCTCAAGTTACGTTCTGCTGATCCTGGCTGCCGACGTCATCGCGATCCTGAGCAATCCCCGGCTGAGGTTCCCTAAATGACACGCCCCGCTGATGAAAACGCGGATCCCGCGGCGCTTGATGCAGTAGAACAGCGGCCCTCGTTGCCGCCCAAACAAGGTATCCGGCTTTCGCCCCTTGGCTGGACGGCGGCGGGCGTCGTCGCGTTTTGGCTGGTCATGGCGGTCATCGGCCCTTGGATTGCCCCTTGGCACGAGGCGGACTTCATCGAGTTCGACGCCAAGGGTGAGTATGTCCTCAACCCGAGTTTCATGCTGCCCGATAAGGCGATCCACGTTTATCTGGGCACGGACTACCTTGGCCGGGACGTGCTTTCGCGGATCGTGTGGGGGGCGCGGACGACCATCGGCATCTCATTGGCGGCGACCTTCCTGGCCTATGGGCTGGGTGTCACTCTCGGGATCACGGCCGCCGTGTCGGGGCGCGCGCTCGATATGGGAAGTAGCCGGTTTTTCGACGCGGTTCTGGCCTTTCCCAACATTATGCTGGCCTTGATCCTGATCGCGGTGTTTCAGTCGTCGATCCCGCTCTTGATCCTACTGGGCGGTTTCATTTACGCCGCCCCGGTCTTTCGGATTTCCCGCGCCCTCGGGCAAGACATCATGGTGCAGGATTATGTGGAAGCGGCGAAAGCCAGGGGTGAGGGCCTTTGGTGGATTCTGACCCGGGAAATCCTGCCGAATGCCATCATGCCCCTGGCGACCGATTTTGGACTGCGGCTGGTTTACGTGATTCTCTTTGTGTCCAGCCTGAGTTTCCTCGGTCTGGGGGTTCAGCCGCCGGCCGCCGATTGGGGCAGCATGGTGCGGGAGAACATGCGGGCGCTGTCGTCCGGCTTGGACGGCGGCGCTCTGGCTTGCGTGGCACCCGCTTTTGCCATCGCGTCGCTCGCCATCTCCATCAACCTGATCGTCGACGACATCTCCGCCGCGTCGGGCGGACGGCTCGCGGGACGCATGTCATGAGCCAAGGAGATGTCCTCGATATACGTAACCTGACCATCGAGAGCGGAGCGGGCGCTCCCGTTTCGATCGTTGAAGACGTTAATGTTACCGTCAGGTCGGGCGAGACCGTGGCCCTGATCGGTGAATCAGGGTCGGGTAAAACGACCGTGGCCCTGTCAGCGCTGGGTTACACAAGGCCGGGCCTGCACTTCGCCAAGGGAGAGGTCTTGCTGCAGGGGCGGGATCTTGTGGCGGCCAGTGCAGAAGATCTCCGGCGCCTTCGCGGCACCCACGTGGCCTACCTGGCGCAAAGCGCGGCGGCGACGTTCAATCCGGCCCTCAGGATCGGCGAGCAAGTGACCGAAACCGCCGTTTTTCACGGCACCATGACGCCGGCGCAAGCCTCGGCCCGTGCGACGGAGCTGTACAGGCTTTTGGACTTGCCCGACCCCGGGCGGATCAACGACCGCTATTTGCACCAGTTCTCGGGCGGCCAGCTGCAGCGCTTGATGGCGGCCATGTCCATGCTGTCGCG
>JANQKX010000055.1 GCA_028280915.1 Kiloniellaceae bacterium | reverse complement strand
AGCTGCTGGGTTTGGGCGAAAAATTCGATTTCCCGGATGCCGCCCCGGCCCAGCTTGATGTTGTGCCCGGCAATGGCAATGGCGGCGCCGCCCTTGTGGGCATAGATCTGCCGCTTGATGGAGTGCACGTCCTGGATGGCCCAAAAATCCAGGTTCTTGCGCCAAATGAAGGGACGCAGATCCCTGAGAAACCTCTGCCCCAATGCCTTGTCGCCGGCGATGGCCCGGGCCTTGGTCATGGCGGCCCGCTCCCAGTTTTGCCCCAAGCTCTCGTAGTAGGTGAGGGCGGCGGCGATCGAAATGGCCAGGGGCATGGCACCGGGGTCGGGCCGCAGCCTCAAGTCGGTGCGGCAAACATAGCCGTCGGCGGTGCGTTCATCGAGCAGGCGCACCAGGTCCCGGGTCATGCGCACGAAGCCCTCCTGCGGCCCCCGGCTGTGCCGGTAGCGGGCGCGCTGGCCGTCGAAGATCACAATCAGGTCAACGTCCGAGGAGTAATTGAGCTCCCGCGCGCCCAGTTTGCCCATGCCGAAGATCACGTAACCGCAGCCGGTCTGGGGGACCTCCTGGTCGGCCAACTCCAGCTCGCCGCGGGCGGCCGCCTGGCGCAACAGAAAGTCAAGGGCCAGGGAGACCAGGCTTTCGGTGACGTCGGACAGGCTTTCGACGATCCGGTCCAGGGACCAGAGGTCTAGCAGGTCGCAGAGGGCGATGATCAAAGCGGCCTTGCGGCGGCAGACGCGCAGTTTCGACATCACCTGTGATCGGTCGGTCGAACGGGCCAGTTCTTCCTTGAGCGTGTCCAGAACTTCCCTTAGGACCTCTTGCGGTGGTTGACGAAGAAGGGCGAGAAAGGTGGCGGTGTCGCTGAACACGCATTGGCTGAGGAAGGGGCTGTTGGAAAAAAGTCCGCTCAGGATGGCCTTTCCCATGGGGTCTTCCGCCAGGGCGATCATGTCCTTGGCCACGGCGTCGTCTGCCTGGGCGGCGGCATGGTCGCGCCAGTTCTGCAGGCCGATTTCCGTGGCGCGGGCATCGCTTGCCCGGGGCAGCTTGGCAAAGTCAATGGGTGGCACAATATCCATAGTGATCCGTCTCTTCGTTGCGCGGCTGTCCCCGGCGCTTGGGCAATCGATTGGGGAGACCCGGCTTGATGTCTTACGCGGACCTGGCGCCTTACCCAGCCCTGGGGCCGCACCCAGAATAGCGAGTGCCCCTGCTTTATGATACGCCGCTCCACCAAGATTGCCCTGGAAATTTTCGCCGGGCTGCTGACCATTTTCGCGGTGGTCGTGGCCGTTGTGGTCTGGCGCTTGTCCAGCGGGCCGGTTGAGCTGAACTTTCTCAATCCCACCCTGGCGGCGGGGATCAACGAGATGCTGGAGGGCAACCGGATCGAGATTGGCCGCACGACCCTGATTTGGCGGGGCGAGACCGACTCCATCGCCCTGGACGCCTCGGACCTGCGTCTGTTCAACCCTTCCGGCGAGGATGTGGTGGACCTGCCCGACTTGTCCATGGAACTCAGCCTGAGGGCGCTTTTGCAGGGCACCGCGGCGCCCACCTACATCCGCATGACCGGCGCTCATATCCGTTTGGTGCGGACGCGGGACGGCTCGTTCCGGCTGGGCAGCGGCTCGGCGCAGGACCAACTGGGCGGCGACGCGGAGGAGCACTTCACCGAAGAACTGCCCGCGCTGCTGGACCGCATCATGGCCACGGCCAATCCGGACAACGCTTTGTCCTTCCTGCGGGCCGCCCGCTTGGTGGACGGCAAACTGACCATTGAAGACGAGCGCCTGGGCTTTCAATGGGAAGCGCCCATGCCCCTGGTGCAGCTGCTGCGCACCCAGCGGGGGCTTTCCGGCGAGGCCCTGCTGGGCATCGGACCCCAGTCGGACCTGGCGCAAATCCGCCTCAACCTGGACTATCAGCACGCCAGCAAGAAGATTAACCTGGCCGGCTTTTTTTCCGATCTGCGGGTGATCGACCTGGTGCCGCTGATCGGCGATTTGGGCCCGGTCAGCGGCCTCGCCATTCCCTTTCGCGGCAGTCTGTCCCTGACCATGGGGGTCG
>JANQKX010000724.1 GCA_028280915.1 Kiloniellaceae bacterium | reverse complement strand
CTGCCCCTCTATACCTATGCTTCCGTTGACGAGCTTCAGCTGCCCCGGGGCTGTGCCCTGGTGGGCGTGGAACTCACGGAAACGGCCATGGAATTGCCCAGCTTCCACCATCCCCAGGCCGCGGCCTATTTGCTGGGCCCGGAAAAGGGCAGCCTTTCCGCCCAGGCCCAGGCGCGCTGCGACCACATGATCAAGATCCCCATGAAGTTTTGCGTCAACGTGGGCATCGCCGGGGCGCTGGTCATGTATGACCGCCTGCTGTCCCAGGGCCGCTTCCCCCGCCGCCCGACCAATCCCCGGGGCAAACCCGAGGCCTTGCCGAGCCACGTGCAGGGCGCCCAAGTGATCCGCCGCAAAAAAGCGGCGCAACCCTCCTTGAAACAAACCTCGCCGCCATGACGCGGCCTGATATCCCGCTCGAGATTTTGTCTCCGGGCGCCTCAGAACCGCCCAAATTTACCCCTAGTTTTCCTTCCGGTCTGAATAACTGCAAATAATCGGTCCAAATCATGCAAGTAAAGCCAACTCTTCGGGTGTTCTCTCATCACCGCGTCATCTTTGGCCTTCTGGCCGCCCTTTTGCTGCTGGCCGCCCCGGCCGCCAAGGCCCAAGGCATCGAGCGCCTGGGGGACTTCGGCGATTGGAGCGCCTTTAAGTTCTTCGAGGACGGCAATCCGGCCTGCTACATGGCCAGCCAGCCCATCAAGGACGAAGGCGACTATACCCGGCGCGGCGACATCTACGCCTTGGTGACCCATCGCCCGGCGGAAAACCGCCGCGACGAGGTCAGCTTCCTGGCCGGCTATACCTTCAAGGACGATAGCACCGTGGAAGTCACCATCGGATCCCTGAAAAAGCAGCTGTTCACCAAAGGGGATTCGGCCTGGGCCGCCGACAGCGAAACCGACGGGGAACTGGTTCAGGCCATGGTCCGGGGCAACCGCATGATCGTGAAGGGCATTTCCAGCCGGGGCACCACCACCACGGACACCTATTCCCTCAGCGGCTTCACCAAGGCCCACCGCACCATCAGCGAGGCCTGCAAATAGGGCCATCGGCCCGGTTTTTTTGGGCATTTTAGGGATTCGGAGGTGGCCGAGGTGCCGAATACCTTGCCCTGACCCCTATGGCCGCCTATTTAGGGTCAAATCTTTCGATTTTGTCCCCGCCGCGACTGGGCTGCCATGAGCAACTTCGCCAACGCCTTCGCGCCGCCTGCCGAACAGGCGGACGCCAAAAATCTGATCGGCCTGTCCCGCGCGGAGCTGGCGGCCGAGATGGCGACGCTTGGCGAAAAGCCGTTCCGCGCCGGTCAGCTCTGGCACTGGATCTATCATCGGGGCGAGACCGACTTCGCCGCCATGACCACCCTGTCCAAGGCCTTTCGCGCCCGCCTGGCCGAGGGCTATCGGGTCAACCGGCCAGCGGTGAGCGAATGCCAGGAATCCTATGACGGCACCATCAAGTGGCTTTTGTCGTTTCCCGGCGGCCACCAGGTGGAAACGGTCTATATCCCCGAGGTCGACCGGGGCACCCTCTGCGTTTCCAGCCAGGTGGGCTGCACCCTCACCTGCCGCTTTTGCCACACGGGCACCCAAAGGCTGGTGCGCAACCTCTCCCCGGCGGAAATCGTCGGTCAGGTGATGATCGCCCGAGACGCCCTGGGCGAATGGCCGGCCTCTTCCATCGACCGCCGTATCACCAACGTGGTCATGATGGGCATGGGCGAGCCCCTCTATAACTACGAGAACGTGGCCCAGGCGCTGAAAATCATGATGGATAACGAGGGCATCGCCCTGTCCAAGCGCAAGATCACCCTCTCCACCGCCGGCGTGGTGCCGGAGATGTATCGCTGCGGCGAGGAATTGGGGGTCAATCTGGCCGTCTCTCTGCACGCGGTCACGGACGACATCCGCAGCACCATCATGCCCATCAACAACAAGTACTCCCTGGCCCAATTGCTGGAAGCCTGCCGGCGCTATCCGGGCATCAGCAACGCCCGCCGCATCACCTTCGAATACGTCATGCTCAAGGGGGTCAACGATTCTCCGGCCGATGCCAAGGCCTTGATCAAGCTGTTGGACGGCATTCCCGCCAAGATCAACCTGATCCCCTTCAATCCCTGGCCCGGCAGCTTCTTTGAGTGTTCCGACCGGCGCGCGATCCAGAAATTCGCCGACATCATCAATGCCGCCGGCCTGCCCGCCCCCATCCGGGAGACCCGGGGCGAGGACATCCTGGCCGCCTGCGGTCAATTGAAGTCCGCCTCTGAACGGGCCCGCAAGGCCGCCCGCCCGCAAGCCGCCGAAAACCTCAGCTAACGCCCGGGCTCAAATTCAGATCCGGGCCATACTATGGCTTGCCGGACGGAGGCGAATGCCTATACTCCGCGCCGCAATTCAATGACATGCCGCCGTTAGGCGATGGGATTAGGAAAGGAGGCGCGGATGTCTTCGGTCAAAAAGGTGGTGCTGGCCTATTCGGGTGGCTTGGATACCTCGGTGATTTTGAAATGGCTGCAAACCACCTACGACTGCGAGGTGGTGACCTTCACGGCCGATCTGGGTCAAGGCGAGGAACTGGAGCCGGCGCGCAAAAAGGCCGAGATGTTCGGCATCAAGGAGATCTACATCGAGGATCTGCGCGAGGACTTTGTCGCCAACTACGTCTTTCCCATGTTCCGCGCCAACGCCCTTTATGAAGGGGTCTACCTGCTGGGCACCTCCATCGCCCGGCCACTGATCGCCAAGCGCCAAATCGAAATCGCGGCCGAAACCGGCGCTGACGCGGTCTGCCACGGGGCCACCGGCAAGGGCAATGACCAGGTGCGCTTCGAGCTGGGCTATTATGCCCTCAATCCGGACATCAAGGTCATCGCCCCCTGGCGGGAATGGGACCTGACCTCCCGCACCAAGCTCATCGACTTCGCTGAAAAGCACCAAATCCCCATCGCCAAGGACAAGCGGGGCGAGGCGCCTTTTTCCGTCGACGCCAACCTCTTGCACATCTCCGCCGAGGGCAAGGAGATGGAGGACCCCTGGACCGCCCCCGGCGAACACGTCTATTCCCGCAGCGTCTCGCCCGAGGCGGCGCCCGATCAGCCCACGGAAATCGAAATCGCCTTTGAAAAAGGAGACGCGGTGGCCATCAACGGCAAAGCCCTGTCACCGGCTGCGCTTCTGACCGAATTGAATCGCTTGGGCGGCGACAACGGCATCGGCCGCCTGGATCTGGTGGAAAACCGTTTCGTGGGCATGAAAAGCCGGGGCATCTACGAAACCCCGGGCGGCACCGTTCTGCTCGCCGCCCATCGGGCCATGGAATCCCTCACCCTGGACCGGGGCGCGGCCCATTTGAAGGACGACCTCATGCCCCGCTATGCGGAGCTGATCTACAACGGCTTTTGGTTCGCGCCGGAGCGGGAAATGCTGCAGGCCCTGATCGACAAAAGCCAGGAGCGGGTCAACGGCACGGTGCGCCTCAAACTCTACAAGGGCAACGTGATCGTCACCGGCCGCAAATCCGAGGATTCCCTCTATTCCCTCTCCCACGTCACCTTCGAGGAAGACAGCGTCTATGATCAGCGCGACGCCCAAGGCTTCATCAAACTGAACGCCCTGCGCCTGCGCCTGCTCAACCGCCGCAATCAAGACTGAGCCAACACCCGCAGCCGGGCCGGTTAACTCGCCTGGACCGGTTTGTCTTGCATGTTTACAAAGATGTTGATGCCGGCCGTGAGGGACTCTTTCGCGGCGCAAAATGAATGTGCCGGCATATTCGAATAGTCGAATTTATCGCTTCGATCTAACGACGAGTCGGAAATGCTAATGAAAGCTAGGGCTTTGGTTCAGGCGCTCAATCACGTCGTCGAGCTGCTCCAGCTGGGTGTAATGGATAAGCAATTGGCCGCTTTCTCCGTCCGCGCCGGGGTTGATCTGCACTTTCAGCCCCAAGACGGAGGATAGATCCTCTTCCAAGGCCAAGGTATCCGGATCCTTGGCCGCGCCGCCAACCGCCCCGGCCCTTTTGCTGCCGCCGGCAGTGGCGGTCTTCGCTTTTTCGGATGCGTCGCCGGGTCCCTGATCCCGGCCCCCTTGCACCCGTGCCTCGGTCTCCCGCACGGTCAGACCCCGTTCCACCACTTCCTTGGCCAAAGCCTCCGGATCATCGGCGCCCAGCAGGGCTCGGGCGTGACCGGCGGAGAGTTCGCTCTTTTCCAGCAGAACCTTAACACTGGCCGGCAGGGCGAGCAGGCGCAGGGTATTGGCGATGTGACTGCGGGATTTGCCGATGGCCTTGGCCAGATTGGCCTGGGTGTGCTCGAACTCCTCCATCAGGCGGCGATACCCCATGGCCTCTTCCAGGGCCGATAGATCCTGCCGCTGCACGTTTTCCAGCAAGGCGATTTCCAGGGACTTCTGATCGGACAGGTCCTGAATCACCACGGGCACGCTGTGGAGCTGGGCCATCTGCGCCGCGCGCCAGCGCCGTTCGCCGGCGACAATCTCGTATTCCGTGAGTTTTTGCGGATGGCGCCGCACGAGGATGGGCTGGAGAATACCGTTCTCCTTCACGGAGGCGGCTAACTCTTCGAGAGCCTCATGATCAAAATGCTGCCGGGGCTGGAAGCGGTTGGGATGCAGGTGCTCAAGGGGCACAGACTTGCCACCGCTACTGCCGCTCTCCGCCAGCGCCTCGTTGTTTTCCGATTCGCCGAAGAGCGCCGCCAGGCCACGACCCAAATTCGATTTTTTGTCCGTTTCCCGGGATGTGGGGTCAGCCATGATCTTTTGCCTTTTTACCTATCCGGCGTTTCGGAGCAGGCCCCAAGCCGCCTAATTGTTCAGTCACATTATATATGCAAAACACTTTTCGCCCTGTGTTTCCCTTGACGGGACACCCGCCCCGTTATGACGCCATGGCATCGGTCTTGCCGCCGGCGCCCGTCACGCCCCGCTCCCGCCGCAGTATTTCCCGGGCCAGATTCATGTAAGCCCGGGCGCCGGCACAGCGGATATCATAGATCAGCACGGGAATGCCATGGGACGGCGCTTCCGAAACCCGCACGTTCCGCGGGATCACCGTGTCATAGACCAGCTTGCCCAGGTGCTGGCGCACATCCGCCGCCACCATCTGGCACAGGTTGTTGCGGCGGTCGAACATGGTCAGGACCACGCCCTGGAGATCCAAACCGGGGTTCAAGGCCCGCCGGATACGCTCGATGGTGCGCAACAGGTGGGACAGACCTTCCAAGGCATAAAACTCCGCCTGCAGGGGCACCAAGAGGGAATCCGCCGCCACCAAGGCATTAAGGGTCAACAAACCCAGGGCCGGCGGGCAATCGATCAGCACGTAGTCGAAGTCACCGCTGACCCGCTCCAGGGCTTTTTTCAGACGAAACTCCCGCTGGGTCTGGTCGATGAGCTCGATCTCCGCCCCCGAAAGCTCAACGCCCGAGGGGATGATGAACATGCCCGGCACGGCGGTTTCCACCACGCAATGATCCATCTCCGCCGGATCGAACAAGGCGTCATAGACCCCCTTGTCTCTTTTGTCGGCGGCAATTCCTAAACCCGTCGAGGCATTGCCCTGGGGGTCCATGTCCACGATCAGCACCTTCATTTGGCAGGCCGCCAGGGCTGTCGCCAGGTTCACCGTGGTGGTGGTCTTGCCCACCCCGCCCTTTTGGTTGGCGACCGCCAGGATTCGCGGCGGCCTAGGGGAAGGGGCCGAAGAATTTTTGTCGGCACCGCCCTCAATCGTCTGCAATGTCACGGTGAATGCTCCTTAGCGACGAGGCTCGCGCCGAAGGGGCGGCGGCCTGAGTTCTACCTGAAGGATCGAGCCAGCGGGATCCGTTTGGCTTGGATAGCGCTGGTAGGCAAAGTCCCATAACTTTGTGGAGTCGGTCAATTCCTGATCCAAGCTTTGACCTTTCAAAAACAGTCCAAGCCCCGGTGCGGTGGCCTTTTCAAAATAGGGCGAGGCCAATTCCAGGAGTTTTTCCAGCGGTGCCAGGGCGCGAGCCGTCACAATGCCCACATCAAAGGACGCCATGTCTTCCAAGCGGCTGTTATGGATGTGAACCTCCGTCCCCGTTTCCCGGGCCACCTCCCGCAAAAAAACACATTTCCGCGTATCGGATTCCACAAGGTGGACCTCTGCCGTCCCCAGGATCGCCAAGACCATTCCGGGGAACCCCGCCCCTGATCCCATGTCCAAGAGTTTTGGGATATCGGGCGAGCCGGGTTCTTTTTCTGGTGCCAAGGCATTTCGATTCGTGACGATCAATGGAAACAGCTGGGCTGAATCTAGGACGTGGCGCCGCCAAGGGTCTTGCAAGCTCTTGGGGCTCACAAGGTTGATGGCCGGGTTCCACTTTTTCAGAAGGTCCAGGTAGCGCGTCAATCGGGAAAGTGTTTCACGTGAAACATTGTGGGCATCGGCGAATCCCTCCGCCGTCATCTTTTCCACCAAAAAGGTCCTCTTTTTGTCATCGCCGACTCACCCCCAAAAGGCAGCCGCCGAAACACCAATCCCTTATCATATGGCAAATGTTTCACGTGAAACATTTTAACCATTAACCAAGATGGGACACCGCTTCCTTGTCAGTCCCTTCCCGCCGTTTGACGTAGCGAAGCAGAACCGTCACCGCGGCGGGTGTGACTCCCCGTAGCCGGGCAGCACCCCCCAGGGTTCTGGGCCGTCCGGTCATGAGGGCCTGCCGGGCTTCATTGGACAGCCCCGGCACCGCGGCAAAATCGAAATCCTCCGCCAGGGCAAGATTTTCATCCTTTTTGAAGGCCCGGATATCCGCCGCCTGCCGTTCCAGATAGCCGCCATAGCCCGCCTCGATCTCGAGCTGAGCCCCGATTCCCGGGGGCAATTCGGCCAATTCCGGCCAGACACGGGTCAGCCCCGCCAGATCGATGGTGGGATAGCGCAGAAGATCATAGGCACTGCGCCGTTGACCGTCCAAGTTCACGGTAAAGCCAAAACCCGCCAGATGGTTTGGCGTTGTGGACAAAGCCCGCAGTTTTGCCTCTCCCGCGGCCAAAGCCGCTTTTTTGGCGCGGAAGGCCGCGGCCCTTTCCGAGCCGACCACGCCCCAGGCC
>JANQKX010000711.1 GCA_028280915.1 Kiloniellaceae bacterium | reverse complement strand
CGCCTCCTTGAAGGATCAACTGCTGCGGGCCGTGGCGGAAACGGAAAACGTGCGCAGCCGGGCCCGGCGCGAGCGCGAGGATAGCGTGAAATATGCCGGCGTGCCCCTGGTCAAGGACTTGCTGTCCGTGGCCGACAACCTGACGCGGGCCATGGAAGCGGTGCCGGCGGAGGCTTTGGAAAGCGATCAGAACCTGAAGAACCTCTTGACCGGCGTGGAAATGACCGCCCGGGAACTTCAGTCCGTGTTCGAGCGCCACAACATCGCGACCATCGACCCCATGGGCGAGGGTTTTGACCCTCACAGTCACGAGGCGCTTTTCGAGGTTCCCGATCCCAACCAGGAAGGGGGCAAGGTGGTGCAGGTGGTCCAAGTGGGCTATCGCCTGCACGACCGTCTGCTGCGGCCGGCCCGCGTGGGCATTTCCAAAGCGGTGGCAAAGCCCGCCGCCGATGGGACCCAAAGCGCGTCGCCGGAGGCGCCGGGCAGCCGGGTGGACACCCAGGCCTGACCCGGGCCTGACCCAAGCGCGGCTTATGCCGGTGAGGTGACCCGGCGCAGGGTGAGATTGAGGCGGCCGCCGCCCGGGATCAGGGGACTGGAGCCGTAAAGCAAACGGTCGATGCCGTGATAGGCCAGGCGCGCGTCCCCAAACAGCACGAGCACATCACCGGAATGGAGGCGGAAGGACTGGGTCGGTCCTCGCCGGGTGGTGCCGCCGATCCGAAACACCGCCGTGTCGCCGAGGGAAACGGACACCACCGGCGCGGCGAAGGTTTCCTCGTCCCGGTCCTGGTGCAGGCCCATGCGGGCCTTGACATGGTGATATCGGTTGATCAAACAGCACTCGGGAGCATGGGGATAGTCGGCCAGGTCCCGCCAAAGCTCCAGAACGGCGTTGGGCATCGCGGGCCAGGCTGTGCCCGTGACCGGATGGTTCGGGCTATACCGATAGCCTGATCGGTCTGAGATCCAGCCCAGGCGGCCGGCGTTGGTCATCTCCACGGAAAAGGGCTGCCCAGTGCGGGGCATGACAGGCTGAAAAAAGGGACTTTGGGCGGCGATGCCGGCCACCTCGGAGACCAAGCGCCTTTGCCGGGATTGGTTCAGAAAGCCGGGAAAAAGCCGCACGCCCGCGGCGGCGTCCAGACAAGTGGCCGGGACGGTCACAAGGATTCGTCCCGCTTTGCGCCGTTTTTTCCGACCGATCGTTTTTTAGCCTCCCGCCGGGCCAGGTAGCGGAAAAAGAAATAAATGGCCCCGGCGATCACCGCGGCGCCGGTGCCCACATAGCTCAGGGCGGGGTCGCCGAAGACTTCCTCGGCGGAGATGGTCAACAGGGCGCCGGCAACCACGGTTGCGATCAGGACGATCTGTATGGCGCGAAAAATGCCGTCTTGAGGCATGATCAAGGCTACCTTTTTTGGCTTTGGTCTTAAAACTGGATGATAACACGATTTTGGGCTTCGCGGCCCCTTTGGCAAGGTGCGGTTTGTCAGCCCAGATCAACCGGAATCCGGCAAAAAACCTTCAAAACCTTGATTTATCTCACTTGCAGGCTGCATGACTCTGCTTATATATCCCGCAGAGCCAACAGGCCTGACCAAATCCGTAAAAGACAGAGGCCCAAACGGCGGTGCTTGACCGAAAAGGCCGCAATCGGGGTCTGCTGAAGAGAGGAATGACATGAGCAAAGTTATCGGAATTGATTTGGGGACGACCAACTCCTGCGTCGCCGTGATGGACGGCAAGGACGCGAAGGTCATTGAAAACGCGGAAGGCGCCCGGACCACCCCCTCCATGGTGGCCTTTTCCGAATCCGGCGAGCGCCTGGTGGGCCAGCCCGCCAAACGGCAAGCCGTCACCAATCCGGAAAACACCCTTTTCGCCATCAAGCGTCTGATCGGCCGCCGCTTCGACGATCCCATGACCAAGAAGGACAAGGACTTGGTCCCTTACGAGATCACCAAGTCGGACGCGGGCGATGCCTGGGTCAAGGCGCGGGGCGAATCCTACAGCCCGAGCCAGATTTCCGCCTTCATCCTGCAAAAAATGAAGGAAACCGCCGAGAGCTTCCTGGGCGAGACGGTCACCCAGGCGGTGATCACGGTGCCGGCCTATTTCAACGATTCCCAGCGGCAAGCCACCAAGGACGCGGGCAAGATCGCCGGCCTTGAAGTGCTGCGCATCATCAACGAGCCCACGGCGGCCGCCTTGGCCTATGGCCTGGACAAACGCAATTCGGGCACCATCGCGGTCTATGACCTGGGTGGCGGCACCTTCGATATCTCCATCCTGGAAATCGGCGACGGCGTCTTTGAGGTCAAGTCCACCAACGGCGATACCTTCCTGGGTGGTGAGGACTTCGACGCGCGGATCATCGACTATCTGGCCGACGAGTTCAAAAAAGAGCAGACCATCGATCTGCGCTCCGACAAGCTGGCCCTGCAGCGCCTGAAAGAAGCGGCGGAAAAGGCCAAGATCGAGCTGTCGTCCTCGACCCAGACCGAGATCAACCTGCCCTTCATCACCGCCGATGCCACGGGGCCCAAGCACCTGAACATCAAGCTCACCCGGGCGAAGTTGGAAGCCTTGGTGGAAGACCTGGTGGAACGCACCATGAAGCCGGTGCGCGCGGCCCTGAAGGACGCGGTCGTTTCCCCCGGCGAGGTGGACGAGATCATCCTGGTCGGCGGCATGACCCGCATGCCCAAGGTCTTCGAGACCGTGAAAAGCTTCTTCGGCAAGGACCCCCATCGGGGCGTGAACCCGGACGAAGTGGTGGCGGCCGGCGCGGCCATTCAAGGCGGTGTCTTGAAGGGTGACGTGAAGGACGTGTTGCTCTTGGACGTGACGCCCTTGTCCCTGGGCATCGAGACCCTGGGCGGGGTGATGACCAAGCTGATCGACCGGAATACCACCATCCCCACCAAGAAGAGCCAGACCTTCTCCACAGCGGAAGACAATCAGACCGCCGTGACCATCCGGGTCTTCCAGGGTGAGCGGGAAATGGCGGCGGACAACAAGCTGCTGGGCCAGTTTGACCTGGTGGGCATTCCCGGCGCGCCCCGGGGCGTGCCTCAGATCGAGGTCACCTTCGATATCGACGCCAACGGCATCGTCAACGTGAACGCCAAAGATAAGGCCACCGGCAAGGAACAGGCGATCCGCATCCAAGCCTCCGGCGGGCTTAGCGACGACGACATCGACCGCATGGTCAAGGACGCCGAGGATCATGCCGAGGGAGACAAGCGCCGCCGCGAGCTGGTGGAAGCGCGTAACCAAGGCGAGGCCTTGATCCATCAGACCGAAAAGTCCTTGGCCGATGCGGGCGATAAAGTTGCGCCTGCGGACAAGACGGCGGCGGAAGAAGCCATCGCCGGTGTTCGCTCGGCGATCGAGGGCGAAGATGTGGCGGCTATTCAGGCGGCCACTCAGACCTTGGCGCAGGCCTCCATGAAGGTGGGTGAAGCCCTCTACAAGACCGAGGGTGACGCCGGCCAGGAGGCGGCGGCGGAAGACGCGTCGCAAAGCGGCGCCCGCGACGACGGTGTCGTGGACGCGGATTTCGAAGAGGTCGATGACGACAAGAAAGATAAAAGTGCTTAATAGGCACTAAGCTTGCCGGCGAGGCCGCAAGGGTTTCCGAACAGGAACCTTGCGGCTTCGTCGTTACGGCCCTGTCGTTAACCGGGCCGGCGAGCTGGGCCGTTGGGTGGGGCAATCGGATTGGTATAAGCGGGCTATGGCCAAACAGGACTATTATCAAACCCTTGGCGTAGAGCGGTCGGCGAGCCAAGACGAACTCAAAAAGGCGTACCGCAAGCTCGCCATGCAGTATCATCCGGACCGCAATCCGGGGGACGCGACGGCGGAACAAAAGTTCAAGGAAATCAGCGAAGCCTACGACGTTCTGAAAGACGGCGACAAGCGCGCCGCCTACGATCGTTTTGGCCATGACGCCTTCACCAGCGGCGGCGGCCCGGGCGGTTTCGGGGGTGGCGGCTTTAGCGGCGGCGCGGCCGGTTTCGCCGACATTTTTGACGAGATGTTCGGCGATTTCATGGGTGGCCGGCGCGGTTCGACGGCGCAAAGCGGCGCGGACCTTCGATACAATTTGGAAATCACTCTGGAAGAGGCCTATCAGGGCAAGACCGCGCAACTCCGCGTGCCCACTTCGGTGGCCTGTGATGCTTGTAACGGCAGTGGGGCGGCGAAAAACTCCTCGCCGGTCACCTGTCCGACATGCCAGGGCCGCGGCCGCGTGCGAGCCCAGCAAGGCTTTTTCACCATTGAGCGGACCTGCCCGACCTGCCAAGGGGTGGGCCGGATCATTGAAAACCCCTGCGAGGTATGTAACGGGTCGGGCCGGGTGCACAAGGAAAAGACCCTGCAGGCCAATATCCCCGCCGGAGTGGAAGACGGCACGCGAATCCGCCTGTCCGGCGAGGGCGAGGCAGGCCTGCGCGGCGCGCCGCCCGGGGATCTCTATTTGTTCCTGACCGTGGCGCCCCACGAGATTTTTCAGCGCGAAGGCGCCAACATCTTCTGTCAGGTGCCCATTCCCATGACCACGGCGGCCTTGGGCGGCTCTATCGAGGTTCCGGTGGTGGACGGCGGACGGGCCAAGGTGACCGTGCCCAGCGGCACTCAGAGCGGCCAACGCTTCCGGCTGCGCAGCAAGGGCATGCCCGTACTGCGTTCCAAGGCCGTGGGCGATATGTACGTTGAGGTGGCGGTGGAAACGCCCCGGAACCTGACCAAGCGTCAACAGGAATTGCTACGGGAATTCCGCGACGAGGGCGATCACCACCAAACCAACCCGGAGTCTCATGGCTTCTTCAGCCGTGTGAAGGAATTTTGGGAAGACCTGACCGATTAGCGCTCATCGGGGCGACCGGGATCTGGTATAAAGGATAAACATCCAACTTGTTGGCGGTCAGGAGGCAAAGATGGCGATGACCAGACTGGGCGTGGTCGGCTGCGGCGGCCGCATGGGCCGCATGATCCTGGGTATGATCGCGGAAAATCCCGACTGCGAAATTGCCGGCGCCACGGAAGCGCGGCAAAGCCCCTTGATCGGCCAGGATGTGGGCCATCTGATCGGCGGCCCCGAGATCGGGGTCACCATTGCGTCGGACCATGGGCCCCTGTTCGAAAAGGCCGATGCGGTCCTGGATTTTACCGTGCCGCAAGCCACGGTGCTGCATGCCCAGGAAGCCCGGCGCAGCGGCACGGCCCTGGTGGCGGGGACCACGGGACTGACCCCGGAACAGCAAGCCGCTGTGGCGGCGGCGGCGGATTCGGCGGCGGTGGTTCAGGCCGCCAACATGAGCCTTGGGGTCAATCTCTTGTTCATGCTGGTGGAGGAAGTGGCGCGGGCCCTGGATCCCAGCTACGATATCGAAGTCTTGGAGATGCACCACCGCAACAAGGTGGACGCGCCTTCCGGCACCGCTTTGGCCCTGGGCGAGGCCGCGGCGGCCGGGCGCAAGGTCTCCTTGGATGAGATGGCCCGGAAGGTGCGTGACGGCATCACCGGCGCCCGGGAGACGGGGACCATCGGCTTTGCCACCCTGCGGGGCGGCGACGTGCCCGGCGAGCATTCGGTGATCTTCGCCGGCGACGGGGAGCGCTTGGAGCTGACCCATAAGGCGGGCCGGCGGGAAGTCTTTGCCGGCGGCGCGGTCAAGGCGGCGGTCTGGGCCGCCCAGCAGCCGCCCGGGCTTTATTCCATGCGCGATGTCCTGGGCCTGGACGGGTCCCCCCGCTAACTCACACCATCACAAGTGCAAGGCGGTCAACTTGTCTGCGGGTGGCTGCGGGCGTCCGTGAGTGCCTGTTTGAGGGCCACGGCCAATTCGGCCCGCTCGTGGGGTGCCAGGAAAGCGCCGATGGTCAGGGCCAGGCCGTGGGAGCGCAGGACCAGCTGGCTGTCCGGGCCCACGGGATCGTCGATCAGGACCTGCAGCCAATAGGGCTGGAACTCCCAGGTTTTGACCTCTCCCCAATGGCTATAGCGTTTGACCGTCAAGCGGCTGCGGCTCAACTGCAGGGTCTCGCTCATGCGCCCGTGCCGGTAGTTGATCTTGAAGGCGGCGTAGATGAGCAGGACATCCGCGCCCATGAAGCCAATGACCGGCCAGGCGCCGACCAGGAAAAAGGCCAGCCCGGCGCCGAAGCTGACCACGCAGACGGCGGTCATGAGGATGACGAAACCCCGCGGGCTCAGGCTGCGATGGGGCGTGAGTTCAGCATCGAACAACAAGTCCCCGTCATGACTTGACGGGCTTTCCTGTGCTTGGGAGATATCTTGCGACGTGGTCATCCGCTCAGGATAGGCGCCTTGTTGCCTGGTGGTAAAGGCCCGCGGCAAAAAATCTCTTTTCCTTTGGCCCGGAAGGCCCGGGGGCCTGGTATCTTCGCCCTTGAGCACTTAAGGTCCCGGGCCATGAAAAAAGCCGACCGTGTAATCTTTTTCGATCGCCTGGCCGCGGCCATCCCCGTGCCCAAGGGTGAATTGGACTATATCAACCCTTATACCTTGCTGGTCGCCGTGGTGCTCTCCGCCCAGGCCACCGACGTGGGGGTGAACAAGGCGACCAAGGGTCTGTTCCAAGAAGCCGACAGCCCGGAAAAAATGCTGGCTCTGGGCGAGGCCCGGGTG
>JANQKX010000688.1 GCA_028280915.1 Kiloniellaceae bacterium | reverse complement strand
GCTGCCGCGCCGCCACCGGGTCCTGCAGATGGTCCAGGGCGGCGCGGGTGCCGACTCCAAGGCCGAAAGCGACGAAAGCCACGATGAGAACCGCCACCGCCAGCGCGGCGAAGCGGTACCGGCGCAAAAGCAGGGCGAGAAAGGCAAGAACCGACAGACCGGCCATCAACAAGGTCATTATGTCGCCCACTCCGTCGGCGGCGAATCCCCGCCCGGATTCTGGTCAGTCCAGCTTTTTGCCGTCCAGGTCCCGCGCTTGGCGCGCCCGGTCCTGGGCTTCTTGGCGCTTTTGACCCTTGCCGCGGCCGAACTTAACCCGGTTTTCCTCGGCTTTTGCCGCCTTTTCGCCGCGCCGCCGTTGCTTACGCGCCTGGCGCAAATTGATTATTTCGCTCATATGGATAGTTTATAACCATGTGAAATTTTTATAATAGAGTCTGACCCGTTTTTTTGTCCTCAATGCCGTAGACCGCACCGGCGGCCCCGTCCCACCAAAGGAACCATCGACATGTCTTATGAAGCGCCCTTGACCGAATTGCAGTTTGTCATGCAGGAGCTGGCGGGCATGGGCGAGCTGGCCCGGATCGACGGGTTTCAGGACGCCACGCCCGATCTGGTCGCGGCGGTTTTGGACGAAGCCGGCAAACTGGCCAACGAGGTCTTGGCGCCCCTCAACTGGTCCGGCGACCGCAGCGGGTCGGTTTACGAAAACGGCGTGGTCCGCACCCCCAAGGGCTTTCGCGAAGCCTATGAGACCTTCGTGGCGGGCGGCTGGAACTCCCTGCCCTTCCCGGCGGACCATGGCGGCCAGGGGCTGCCCTGGCTGGTGACCACGGCGGCCCACGAGATGTGGCAGAGCGCCAATTTGAGCTTTGGCCTTTGCCCCCTCTTGACCCTGGGTACGGTGGATCTGCTGGAAACCCACGGCTCGGACGCCCAGAAAAACACCTACCTGCCCCAGCTCATCGGCGGCGAGTGGACCGGCACCATGAACCTGACCGAACCCCAGGCCGGCAGCGACGTGGGCGCGTTGAAGACCAAGGCCACCCGCAATGGCGATCACTATCTGGTCCAGGGGCAAAAGATCTTCATCACCTGGGGCGAGCACGACTGCGCCGAAAACATCGTCCACATGGTGCTGGCCCGCACCCCCGGCGCGCCCGAGGGCACCCGGGGCATTTCCTTGTTCATCGTGCCCAAGTTCCTGCCCAAGGCGGACGGCAGCCTGGGGCCGCGCAACGACCTGCGCTGCCTTTCCATCGAATACAAGCTGGGCACCAAGGCCGCGCCCGCCGCGGTGATGTCCTATGGGGAAAACGAGGGCGCCGTGGGCTATCTGGTGGGCGAGGAAAACCGGGGCATGGAGTACATGTTCACCATGATGAACAACGCCCGCCTCATGGTCGGCCTGCAAGGGGTGGCCATCGCCGAGCGGGCCTATCAGCAAGCCAAGGCCTTCGCCGCCGAACGGGTGCAGGGCAAGCCCATCGCCGCCCGGGTGGGGCACGCGGCGCAACAGGCCGTGCCCATCATCCAGCATCCGGACGTGCGCCGCATGTTGATGACCATGAAGGCCAAGACCGAGGCGGCCCGGGCCCTGACCCTGGTGACCGCCGCGGCCCTGGACCGCGCCCGCGCCGAAACCGACCCGGAAAAACAGGCCGCCGCCCAGGCCCGGATCGACCTCTTGACCCCCATCTGCAAGGCCTGGAGCACGGACGTGGGCTGCGAGGTGGCCTCCCTGGGCGTTCAAGTGCACGGGGGCATGGGCTTCATCGAGGAGACCGGCGCCGCCCAGCATTATCGCGACGCCCGCATCCTGCCCATCTATGAAGGCACGAACGGGGTGCAAGCCCTGGATCTGGTGTTCCGCAAGCTGTTGCGGGATCGGGGCGCGGCGGCCACGGACCTGCTGCAGGAAATGACCGGCACGGTGTCCGCCCTGGCCGCAGCCGCCGACCCGGAGGTGGCCGGCCTGGCGCCAAGCCTGGGCGCCGCCCTGAAATGCCTGTCGGAAACCACCCAGCGCCTGGCGGAACTGGCCGGCGAGGACCTGAACCTGGCCGCCGCCGGGGCCACGCCTTATCAGGCCCTGGCCGGCACGGTGATCGGCGGCTGGCTCCTGGCCAAGGGGGCGCTGGCCGCCCAAGCCCAGTTGGACAGCGGCACGGGCGATGCCAGGTTCCTTACCGCCAAGATCATCACCGCCCGCTTTTACGCCGACAACATCCTGCCCCAGGCCCAGGCCCATGCCGCCGCGGTAACCGGCGGCGCGGCCAGCACTTTGGCTCTGGCCGAGGACCAGTTTTAGGGGGCTCTGGCCGAGGACCAGTTTTAGGGGGTTCTGGCCGAGGACCAGTTTTAGGCGGCTCTGGCCGAGGACCGGTTTTAGGCGGGCTTTTTCTAGACCATGGGGCGCAAAAATGGGCGCTCCTGGGGGCCGTTCGGGGCAGAGTAAGGCCGCCTCAATCGTGATACTTAACTTTAAAATAGTATTATAAATATCTATTTTTAAACCAAATTAAGACGATAAAAGCACGCCATTTTTTTGCCATTCTTGGCTGGCAGTCTACGGCCTGAGTAGAAGCAATGCCTTTTTTGCCCGCCCCGCAAGGAAGCGCGGGCGCAAACCCGGATCAGGGACGGCCCCGCCGGCACACCCGGGGACGGCGGACAAGCCGAGAAGAAGCTCTCTTCTTTATTTCAAGGCATTAACGCTTATATTTAATAAAAAGGCACAAAAAAATAGCGCGAGGTGACCAGCCATGAGAGAGTGTTACTCAAAGCCCAAGGGTCCCGAAATCATCATTCAGAGCCGCCGCTGCTTGATGTGCGGTGACTTTTTTCCCTCCCAAGGCGCTCATAACCGCATCTGCAGCCGCTGCCGCAGCTCCCAACGCTGGCGCGACGGCTATTAGCCCGATTGTGACCAAGTCATAGCACGACCAAGGCGCTCATCAGGAGCGACAAGCGCCCGACATTTCACGGATCACTGGCTTTTTGTCATTTTGACTTTAGCGCCGAGGGATGACCGGTCGCCGCAGGCAGCCTAAGAAGCTCTTTTTAATGCTCTACCAGGCCGGCGATTTTCAATCCGGAGAGCATGCGTTCCACCTTCGGCCCGAGCCAGGCGATGTTGCGGCGAAGCGCCGCCAAGGTCGGTGGCTGTCCACCCGATTGATCAAGGTGGCGCTTGAGAGCCTCTTGCGCCGCCCCCTCCTGGCCCGTCAAGGCCAACGCGGACACAAGGGCGAAATTAGCGAAGGGGTCCTTGCGGGCCTTTGCAAGGGCTCGGTTTAGCGCCGCAATGGCCAGGTCGTCCTGGCCGCTTTGAATGTAGGCGAGACCGAGAAACTTCTCCTTGGTGAAGGGACGGAACCGGGGGTTCAGCTCCAGCGCGTACTTGAAATAGGGCACCGCCTTTTCAGGCTCGCCGGAGGCCATGTGGACCAAACCCGCGCACACATGGCCACAGTCCATGTTGGGGTTCAAGTCGATGGCGGTCTGACAGGCCGTCATGCCCAGTTCCGGCTGGCCGGTCCGGGCGTATCCGGCTCCCACCAGCCAGTAGGGTTCGGCATTCATGGGATCGGCCTGGGTCGCCTTCAACGCCGCGTCCAGGGACAGTTCCGGCGAATCCGGCCGGGTTAGCCCCGGTATGGGCGCCGAACTCGCGACGAAATGCAAAAAGGCAAGCCCGCCCCAGGCCGAGGAAATCCCCGGATCCAAGGACACGGCCTTGGTCAATAGGGCATGGGCTTCTTGATAGTCCGTGACACTTTGGTGATTGTAGAGGAGCACGTTGCCCCTGAGGGCGTAATCCCAGGCCTCCGTTGAAATTTCCGGGTGCTGGCGCTGGCTGTCGGCCTTGCGCAGTTCAGCCCGCAGCACCGAGGCGATGCGGCCGGTGACGTTGTCCTGCACGCCAAAAACATCAGCGATTTCCGGTTCATATCGGTCAGACCAAAGGTGGCTGTCGGTCTCGCCATCCACCAGCCGCGCGTTGATGCGCGCCGTGTCCCCGTTGATGCTCACGCTGCCCTCGAGCACATAGCGGACGCCCAAATCCGCCGCCACGGAAGCGGCATCCACAGTCTTGCCCCGGTAGGTGAAGGACGTGCTGCGCGAAATGACAAATGCATCCCGAATGCGGGAGAGATCCGTGATCAGATCCTCGGTAAAGGCGTCCACCAGGTAATCCTTGGACGAGTCGCCGGAGAGGTTGTCGAAAGGCAAGACGGCGATCGATAAATCCCGGTTCGAGACGGCCGTGTCACCCTTCTTGCCATTGAAGCTGATGAAATCAACCACCGCCAGCACGACGACGAAAAGCAGGACGGCCAGGACGGCGCCATAGACGCGGCGCGAGGGACTGTGCAGACCAAAAGCCGATGGTCCGGCCGGGGTTGACTGATCGGAGACCGTGCGGTCCGCCCCTTCCTCCGCCCGCGGCGCGGAGCGATCAAGGCGTTCGACGGCCGCGACGAACCTGACTCCGCGGCGGGGATGGGTTTTGATGAATTTTTGCTGGCGGTGATCGTCGCCCAGCGCCCTGCGGACCGCGCGGATCTGGGTGCTGATGGCGGCGTCGGACACGACCTGACCGTCCCAGATATGGGCGCAGAGCTCGTCTCGGGTGATCAAGCGCCCCGCGTTTTGCAATAGAAAGGCCAGCAAATCGCTGGCGCGCGGCTCCAGGGGCACGGATTCGCCATCCTGGGTCAGGCCAAGGTCCTGATCATAGTGAAACGCGCCAAATCGGTAGGACAAAGTTCCTTCCCCGGTCCACAAACAGAAAAACTCAGGGTTTCCTTAGATTTCCTCAAAGCGCCCTCAAGCACAAGTACCGCACTTGGGAAACAATTTTGCCGACCCGCACGAGCGCGGGCCACCGCCGAAGGGCGGTCAAACGAGGAGCTTGAAATCATGAAAAAGACTATTGCCGCCCTGTGGGGCGCTTTTGCCTTCACCTGCCTCGCCACCGTGACGGCCAAGGCCAGCGATCTTGACGACGCCCTGAGCAAGGGCGCCAAGCAGCTCTCGGCCGAGGAAATCACCCTATGGCTCGCCGACAAAACGGTCACTTTCGAGAACCTGAACTCGGGCGCCAAGGTCCTGGTCTACTACGATGGGCAGAATGGCATCCTGTTGAAACCAGTCGGGTCCGATCGAACGCTGAAGGGGTTCTACGCAACCGATCTGGCCGACCATGTTTGTGTCGGGGTTTACGGCGACGAGCCCATGCGCCTGCGGTGTGTTTACGTGCTGTCGATTGACGGCATCATGCACAAGTATGAACTCAACGGCGCCCTGCGGGGCCGGATCATCGAGGAAGTGAACGGCGACGCGATTTCCTGACAGACGCCGGCGCGCAGCCCTCCGCAACGGGTCAAAGGGGCGCCGTTGCCTTGGGCGCCCCTACCTCTCTAAAACCGCCCGTCCCTAAAACCGGTCGACCCGGTAGGGGGTCATGTCCAGGCCCGGGTCTTGCCCGGCGGCCAGGGTGGCGATGAGGCGGCCGGTGGTGGCGCCCTGGGTCAGGCCCAGGTGGCCGTGGCCGAAGGCAAAAAACACGTTGGGGTGATGGGGCGAGGTGCTGATCACCGGCAGGGAATCCGGCGTGCTGGGGCGGTGGCCCATCCATTCCTCCCCGCCTTCCCGGTTCAGCTCGCGAAAGCAGCGGGAGGCTTTTTCCACCAGGGCCTTGGAGCGCTGGAAGTTGGGCGGCGCCGCCAGGCCGGCGAATTCAGCCGCACCACCGATGCGCAGGCCCATGTTCAGGGGCGTCATGACGAACTTGCCCTCGCCCAGAATGATCTCCCGGCTGAGATAAACGCCCGGGTCGGGCAAGGTGGTGTTGTAGCCACGCTCTGATTCCAAGAGCACCTTGCTGCCCAGATCCGCCGCCAGGCTGCCGGACCAGGCCCCGGCGGCGATCACCACTTTTTCGAAAGGCACCCGCTCGCCGCCGGCAATGAAGGCGCCGGCGGGCTTGTCGTCCTGCCTGGCAAAGCCGGACACCCGGCCGCGGCGGCAGGCCACCCCCTCCCGGGGGGCCAGCTC
>JANQKX010000636.1 GCA_028280915.1 Kiloniellaceae bacterium | reverse complement strand
CCCCCAGGTCGGCGGAATTGGCCACCAGCTTTTGCGCCACCTCGGTTTCATCGCACTTGGTCTTCAGCAAGACCTTCAGCAGTTCCACCAAGGGACCCTGGCCATTGGGCATGACCTTGCGCTGAGGCAGGCTGGGGTAGTCGGCCTTGGGCGTGGCCAGGCCACGGGCGACCGCGTCCAAAATGGCCTTGCCCAGGCGCCCTTGGGCCATGTCGCCGTTGATGCCCCTGGAGCGGGCCAGGTCTTGGGGGGCCTTGGGCTTGTGGCTGGCGATATCGTAGAGTTGCTCGTCCCGCAGAATGCGGTTGCGCGGCACGTCCCTTTTTTGCGCCTCCCGCTCGCGCCAGGCCGCCAACTCCCGCAGGACCGCCAGATAGGCCCCGTCGGTGGAGCGGGTCTTGAGGCGCCGCCAGGCTTCGTCGGGCTCCAGTTGATAGGTGCCGGGGGAAGTGAGGATGGCCATTTCCTCCTCCAGCCAGGCGGCCCGGCCCGACTTCTCCAGGGATTTTTTCAGGCTTTGGTAAACCTTGCGCAGATGGGTGACGTCGGCCAGGGCGTAGGATAGCTGTTTATTGTTGAGGGGACGATGGGCCCAATCGGTAAAGCGCGAGGACTTGTCGATGCGCGCGCCGGTCAGACTCCGCACCAGGGTGTCGTAACCGACGGATTCGCCAAAGCCGCAGACCATGGCCGCGACCTGGGTATCGAACACGGGTGCCGGCAGGCGGCCCATGAGATGGAAAAAGATTTCCATGTCCTGGCGCCCCGAATGCAGGACCTTCAGGAGGTCGCGGTCATCAAACAGGTCGATCAAGGGGGCCAGGTCCAAGTCCGGCGCGAGCACGTCGATGATACCGGCCTCATTGGCACCGCCCAACTGGACCAGGCAGAGCTTGGGCCAATAGGTGGTGTCCCTGAGGAATTCCGTATCCAGGGTGATGAAAGGCTGGCCCTTCTGCCGTTGGCAAAAGGCGGCCAGTTCGTCGTTTGTGGTTATTGGTTTTGGGGTCGCGGATTTCATGGGCCAAGCTATAGCCCCTTCAGCGCCGCCGGAAAAGCCTCGATCCGACAGACTATTGTTGATACCGGCCCATTGCGCCAAACTCCCGACATGGCAACGTCTGAGATGGCAAACGAGGCGATGGGCATATGAATAATCTCACCGAGTTACCGGCGGATCTACCGGCTCCCGAGGATGACGGGGCCTGCGATCATCTGCCCTTGGCGGTGGTGCCAAGCGTGCTCTTGCCCGCGACGGACGGCGCCATGGTCGATCTGGCGGCGCAGGGCGACCCCTGGGTGGTGGTCTATTGTTATCCGCGCACCGGGCGGCCGGATCAGCCCTTGCCCGATGGCTGGGACGGGATCCCGGGCGCGCGGGGGTGCACCCCCCAGTCCTGCGCCTTTCGTGATCATCACGCGGAGTTGGCGGCCCTGGGGGCTCGGGTCTTTGGCCTGAGCAGCCAGGAAACGGGCTATCAACAAGAAGCGGCGGCGCGGCTGCATCTGCCCTTTCCCCTGTTGAGCGACCGGGAATTGGCTTTCGCCAAGGCCCTGGACCTGCCCCTGTTTCAAGTGGACGGCATGACCCTGATCAAACGCCTGACCTTGATTCTGCGGGAGGGCCGGATCGCCAAGCATTTTTACCCCGTCTTCCCGCCGGACCGGAACGCCGATCAGGTCATGGCATGGCTCCGGCGGCAGCCTCCCGCGTAGGGGGCGGGACGGGGGGCGCGGAATAGGCCGCAAGGCTTGACAAACCCGCCTTGGAGAGGCCATTTCTGCGCCCGGTCCGGCCCGCCGGGCCGTTTCTCCATGATGACCTCCGAATAGGAAGCACCCATATGCACGTCTATCGCACCCATCGCTGCGGGGCCCTGCGGCTCTCCGACAGTGGCGCCACCGTCCGTCTGTCCGGTTGGATTCACCGCAAGCGGGACCACG
>JANQKX010000619.1 GCA_028280915.1 Kiloniellaceae bacterium | reverse complement strand
GAAAAGGGCGTGGGGATCGGGGTGACCGTTTGGGGCGATTCCTGCACCGGCCCCTTCGACGTCGAAAAATCGTCACGATAAAACAGTCCCGATTTTCTAAGCTTCCCCGCGCCGAGAGCGGATCTCGGATCAAGTGCCGAGGCACCTGATCTATGTTTGCTTCAGGCACCTTCAGGGGAAGCCGCTGCATGATATCCGAACGATCCGACGATCGGCGCAAGTGGGTGCTGCTCGGTGCCGTGGGCAGCATCGGCGGCCTGATCATGCTGGATGAAACCGTGGTGGGCGTGGCCTTGCCCACCATCGCCCGGGACCTGAGCCTGCCGCCCGTGGCGGCCCACTGGGTCGTCAACGCCTATATGCTGGCCTTCGCCGCCTTCGCGGCCGCCGGCGGCAAGTTAGGCGACATTCTTGGTCATCGCCATTTGATCATCGCCGGCCTGCTGGGCTTCGGCGCGGCCTCCCTGGCCGCCGGGCTGGCTCAGGACGGCACGGTCCTGATCGTGGCGCGGGTGCTGCAGGGGCTCTGCGCCGCGGTCATCTTTCCGGGCACCGTCGCCATGATCATGATTGCCTTTCCGCCGGAGCAGCGGGGCCTGGCCATGGGGACGCTGGCCGCCATCGGCACCTCCTTTTTGGCCTTGGGGCCTTTGGTCGGAGGATTCTTCACCGAGGTGATTTCCTGGCGCTGGGTGTTTTGGATCAATGTCCCGGTGGTGGCGGCGGTCGCCGTGATCCTATGGCGCTTGTGGCGCGATCCGCCGCGCCCGGCGGAACGGCCGGCCTACGATGCCCCCGGTTTGGCCAGCCTTGTCATCGGCCTTTCCCTTTTTGTCTTTGCCCTCATGCAGGGCCCGGACTGGGGCTGGGGCAACGGGATCATCATCCTTGCTCTGTTGCTGGGCGCGGCCGCCCTGGTCGTGTTCGTGGTGATCGAAGCGCGGCGGCCGGCGCCCTTGATCCAGGTGAGGCTTTTTGCGATCCCCTCCTTCAGCGCCTTTTCCTTGGTGCTGTTCATGGGCCAGTTCTGCAAGATCGTCATCGTCGTTTTTGGCGCCCTCTATCTGCAAGAGCGCCTGCAGATGACCCCCTTGACCGCGGGCCTGGCTCTCTTGGTCTGTGTCGCCGGCTTTCCCCTGTTTTCCACCAGCGCCGGTAAGCTGGCCGATCGCAAGGGCGCCCGCCTGCCCGTGCTGGTCAGTTTCGCGGTGGCGGTCGCGGCCATGGCCTGGATCGGCCTGGCCACGGCGGGAGACAGCTACCTCTGGCTTCTGCCCGGATTGATCCTGTGGGGTCTGGGCATGCCGTTTTGCTACGCCCCCACCATTCGCGCCATGGCCAATCAGGTGCCCAAGGACCAGCAAGGCCAGGTCAGCGGGGTCGGCGTGACCGCGCGGCTCTTGGGCGGGACCATCGGCATGGCCCTGTGCAGCAGCCTGTTGAGCATGACCGGCTCCTATCAAGCGGTCTTTTTACTGACCGCGGCGCTGATGCTCTTTACCCTGCTGGTCGCCTACCTGACCATCGGGAAAGACGACCCTGAAAAAGACGCCAACGAGACAGATAATGAGCAACCCAGCTGATCAATCCTCCCCTGCCGCCCCGACCACGGGCGAGGTGGTGCTGACAAGCCGCGACATCGCCCAGGACCTGCGGTTCTTCATCCAAAAACTGGGTTTTCGCCTGGAAAAGATCTTCCCGTCGGACTCGCCTGCCGTGGCGGTGGTCTCCGGCCACGGACTGCGCCTGCGCCTGACCCGTGACGACAGCTCGCCACCGGGAAAGCTCCGCCTTGCCTGCGCGGAGCCCCTCGCCTTGGCGAAGGGGCAAACGGAGCTGGTCTCACCCGGGGGCACAAAGATCAAAATCCGCGCCAATGTCCCCAATCTCGCCACGCCCCAACGACAAAGGGAGGTCACGGTCCAGCGTCTGGATAAGGACGCCGCTTGGAGCACGGGGCGGGCCGGCATGCTGTACCGCGATCTGATTCCAGGACGCCTGGGCGGCAGCATGATCGCGTCGCACATCCGCATTCCCCATGGCGGGCCGGTGCCGGACATGGTGCATTTCCACACCGTCCGCTTCCAACTGATCTATTGCTATCACGGCTGGGTGCGTCTGGTTTACGAGGACCAGGGTCCGCCCTTCATCCTTTCCGCCGGCGACTGCGTGACCCAGCCGCCCCAGATCCGCCACCGAGTCTTGGAGGCGTCGGATAACCTGGAGGTGATCGAGATCGGCGTGCCCGCGGACCACATCACCACCATCGATCACGCCTTGGACCTGCCCACGGCCCAAGCCCGCCCGGACCGTCTTTTTGATGGCCAGCGCTTTTGCCACCATCAGGCGGCGCGGGCCCAGTGGCGCGATTGGCGCCTGCCGGGCTTCCAGGCCCGGGATACGGGCGTGGGCGAGGCCAGCGGCGGGCTGGCCGGCGTCCAAGTGGCCCGGCGCAGGGCCGGCGGACCGCCCGTTCAAGCCAGCCACGACGCGGATATCCTTTTTGCCTTCGTGCTTCAGGGCAGCGTGACGCTGGAGGGCGCCGAAAGCCGCGCGGTCGACCTGAGCCGGGGCGATACGGTGACCATCCCGCCGGGCCGGTCCACCGTCCTCGCCGCGCCGAGCGATGATCTGGAGTTGCTGGAAGTGACCCTGCCCGCGCGCTTTGAAACCACCATTCTCTCTTGACAGCCGGCGCGCCGCACCGGGACAACCGCTTCAGCCATGACCACGAATTTCGCCCTGACCCGCTCCTTTTTCCACCTGCCCGAGGGGATCGTGTACCTGGACGGCAACTCGCTGGGTCCCCTGCCCAAGGGGGCACAAGCCCGCCTGGACCGGGTCCTGGAACGGGAGTGGGGCGAGATGCTGATCAACGCCTGGAACGACGCCGGCTGGATGGACTATTCCGTCGGTATCGGAAACCGCATCGGCCGTTTGATCGGCGCGGCTGAGGGTAGCATTGTGGTCGGAGACACCCTCTCCATCAAACTCTATCAAGCCCTCGCCGCCGCCCTGGACCTCAATCCAAAGCGGCGGGTCATTCTTTCCGACACTGGGAACTTCCCCTCGGACCTTTACATGGCCGAAGGGCTCATCCGAGCGTCGAACAAGAACCTGGAACTGAAGGTGGTGGACCCGCAACAGGTCGCCGATGCCATTGACGACAGCGTGGCGGTCGTGATGCTGACCGAGGTGGACTACCGCACCGGCCGTCGGCACGCCATGACGGCACTGACCGAGAGAGCACACGACGCGGGCGCGATCACCGTCTGGGACCTTGCCCATTCGGCCGGGGCCATCCCCGTCGACCTGACCGGGGCGAAGGCGGATTTCGCCGTCGGCTGCACCTACAAATACCTGAACGGCGGTCCCGGTGCGCCGGGCTTCATCTATGTGGCTCCTGATCTGATCGACCGGGTGCGCCCCGCCCTCTGCGGCTGGCTCGGCCACGAAAGCCCCTTTGCCTTCGACCTGGACTATCGGCCGGTGACCGGGATCGAGCGCATGCGGGTGGGCACGCCCTCCATCATCGCCATGGCCGTTTTGGACGCCGCCTTGGAGGTATGGGACCAGGTCGAGATGGCGGACGTTCGGGCCAAATCGCTGGCTCTGAGCCAGCGCTTCATGGACTTTGTGGACCGCCACTGCCCGCAGATCAGCCTAGCGAGCCCGCGGGACCCGGCGATGCGGGGGTCCCAATTGTCCTTTCGCTTCCCCGCGGGCTATGCCGTCGTGCAAGCCTTGATCGCCAAGGGCGTGATCGGCGATTTCCGCGCCCCGGACCTAATGCGCTTCGGCATCACGCCCCTTTTCATCGGCGAAGCGGAGATCGACGCGGCCTGCCAAAGCCTCAAAGAGGTGCTGGACCGGGAAATCTGGCGCCAGCCCCAATTCCAACAGCAGAAATTTGTGACCTGAAGCGCCCGATCACTGGGAGGAAGCGCGGCACATAAGGGCCGGGTCGGGCGCGCAATCATCGAAAGGGCCGATGCGGCGCATCTTGCCTCTGACCACCACGCTGCCGCCGTCGCCCCGGGTCAGGGAAACGGTCGCCGCCCCGGCCGACTCCAGGTGATACTGCTCTCCCTCCCGCGCCGTGAAGCGCAAGGTACCGCAAGACAAGCGCAGGAGATCCAAGGTCAGGCCCGGCCCGTCGGAGACGGTAATGCTGTGGCAGCCCGGGGTCAGGGTCAGGGTGGATTCGTCGAATATGCCCCCGATGGGATCGTCCAGTTCCTGGCCGTCCCGGTATTCGACCTGCAGGCGCGTGAAGGGATAGAGGTTTTCCACATATAGCTGGGGCGGTCCGGCGGTTTCGGCTTCGGCGCCGGTTTTGGGCTGGTCGTCATCGCCCGCGCAAGCGGACAGAAGCAGCCCCAGAAAGAGCAGCAGGCCCGCCCGGCAAGCAGCGCCCGGGGAGCCACAAATTCTGGTGAGGCCCCTTTGCGCAGATATGAGTTTTGTGTTCCGGTTCATCTCCCGCGATCCAGCAATTTTGTCTCGGCCATGACGGGAGGTGAGCCTAACCCAATTGGGTCGGGCTGGCCAAGCTGGTTATCGTGAGAAGGGGCAGGCGCTTAAACCGAAGTGAGTGTAAAAATTAGGGCGCTTGGCAAAAGGGGACAAAACGAATGATCTCGATGGAAATCATGGACGCGCGGGGATTCAATGCCGTGGTCCAGCTGTTTATTCACGCCAGCTATATCTTTGCCGCCCTGGCCTTTTTGGTGCGGGAGATTCTCTGGCTGCGGGCCTTGGCCATGCTGTCCAACGCGGCCATTGCCATCGCGATCTATTTTTCGCCCCTTGGGGTCATGTGGGACGTCTTCGCCTGGAACGTGCTTTTTATCGTGATCAACGGCGTGCACAGCCTGATCCTGTTGAAGGAGCGGGCGAGCCGACGCCTGACGCCCGATGAACGCAAAGTCAAGGACACCACCTTTTTTGCCATCGAGCCGGTGCTGGCCCGCAAGCTGATCCGCGCCGGCAATTGGCGCGACCTGCCCAGCGGCAACATCCTGGTCAAGGAAGGCCGCTCCTTGGGCCGGGTTCTGGCCGTGGCGGAGGGGGAAGCCTCGGTCACCGTGGCAGACCGGGAGATCGCCCGCATCCGCCCGGGCCACTTTGTGGGCGAGATCGGCTTTATCACCGACCGCCCGGCCAGTGCCACCGTCACCGCCGACGGCCCCCTGCGCTGCCTGGAGTGGGACCGCACCCGCCTGGATCAGCTACTCGCCCGCCACAGCGATCTGCGCGCGGCCATGTATTCGGCCATGGGCACGGACCTGGCCAGCAAGATCGCGGGACAAAAGGCGGGCGCACCCGCTGGTTAGACCCAACGGCGCCAGCTATGGTGCGGTATTGGTATACACGGAGGAAAACATGACCTGGATCACCACCATCGCCTACGAGGACGCGAAGGGGCGCTTGAAGCGCCTATACGACCGGGTCAAAGGGCCGGACGACAACGTGGATAACATCATGATGGCCCACAGCCTGCGGCCCCACAGCATGGAAGGCCACATGGCCCTTTACAAAAACGTGCTGCACCACTCGGGCAACCGCCTGCCGAAATGGCTGCTGGAGGCTTTGGGCACCTATGTGAGCCATCTCAACGGCTGCGGCTATTGTTTTCACCACCACTTCACCGGTATGTCCCGCTTGCTAAAGGACCCGGCCCGCGCCGCGCAGATCAAGCAGGCCATCGAGGCGGATCGGCCGGAGCTGGCCTTTGACGGTGCCGAACTAGCCATGATGGGCTACGCCAGGGCCCTGACCACCGCTCCGGCTGACATGAGCCAAGAGCATATGGAACAGCTGCGGGCCGCCGGCGTGGACGACGGCGACATCCTGGAGGTCAACCAGGTGGTCAGCTATTTCGCCTATGCCAACCGCACGATCCTCGGCCTGGGCATCACCGTTGAGGGGGACGTCCTGGGCCTGTCCCCCGGCGATTCCGACGACCCGGACAACTGGAACCATGACTAACGCGGGTTTCCGTCAATGGGTCGGGATGCCCGCGTAGGCCTCCGCGCCCCAGACCTCCTCTACCCGGCTGTTGCGGCCGCAGTTCCAGCGGTAGAACTTATAGCGCACCGGATTTTTCTTGTAGTAGTTCTGGTGATAGTCCTCGGCCGGGTAAAAGGGGCCGGCCGCTTGGATGGGGGTGACGATGTCCTGGTCCAGGCTTTGCTGCGCCGCTGCCTTGGAGGCCTCGGCCGCCTGCTGCTGGCCGTCGTCCTGGACAAAGACCGCCGTGGTATAGGAGTAACCCCGGTCACAGAACTGGCCGCCGTCGTCGGTAGGGTCCACCGAGCGCCAAAAAGCCGCCAGGAGGGCGTCATAGCTGACTTGGCCGGGGTCGAAGGTGATTTGTACCGCTTCCAGATGCCCGGTGCCGCCGGCCACCACGTCTTTGTAGCTGGGATTTTCGGTACTGCCTCCGGTATAGCCGGAAACCGTCTCCAAAACGCCGGGGATTTGGTCGAAATCGGATTCCACGCACCAAAAGCAGCCGCCGGCGAAAGTGGCGGTTTGGGTCGCGGCGGGGTCGCTTGTTTCCTGAGCCCAAGCCCCGGCGGCGGCAAGGCAAAGCCAAGCGGCCCCGAAAAGGCCTCGATAAACTTGTTTCATTTCCGTTCTCCTCATACCAAGGCTTTCAGGCACGCAGACCGCGGGCCTTGGTAAAATTGCCCCTTTCGCCGCGATCATAGCGAAAGACCCGCGCCGGAAACCATTCACATCCCCGTGGGGGCCGGCAGCGCCGGGGGCATTACAGGGTTTACTGGGACCAAAAACCGCCTAGGTCTCCAGCGGCAGGGCCGTGCTGTACTTCTTTTGCCGCAGGACAAAATTGGTGGTCGAGGCCCGCACGATCCCCAGGCCCAGCATCTTTTTCATAATGAAAAACTCCAGATCCTCCGGGTCCTTGGCCACCACCTTCAAGACATAGTCGTTGGTGCCGGTGATGGAACAGCACTCCAGAATCTGATCCTCGAAAGCGACAAATTCATCGAAGGTCTGGATCGTCTGTTCCCGGTGGTCCATCAGGGACACGTGCACATAGGCCATGGCGCCCAGGCCCAGCTGCTTGGGCTGCAAGAGCGCCACGTAGCGATCGATCACGCCGGCGGCCTCCAATTTCTTGATCCGCCGCCAGCAGGGCGAGGTGGAAAGATTGACCGCCTTTGCCAGGTCCTGGGTGCTGATCCGGCCCTCCTTTTGCAGGACCGTGAGCAGATTTCTGTCAAACACATCCAAATCGACCATGGAACATTTTTCCTCAAGATTGACCATTTCTCGCAAAATCTTTGCTTATTTTAGCATCCTTATCCGCCTTTAGGCAATTTTTTGCCCTTAATCCAGCATATAATGATCGGACATACTTGAAGTCATGACCCCGCAGAGAAAGGAGGACCGCCATGGCCAAGATCAGTGCCTATGAGGCGAAAACTCCCGATGCCCAGGGCGTCATCGCCTATACGACGGCGGAAGACGCGGTCTGGCGCGACCTTTTCCGCCGGCAGCGACCCGCGATCGAGCGTCACTGCGCCGCCCAGGTGCGCGCCGGCTTCGACAAGCTGGATTTACCCGAGGCACGCATTCCCCAATGTGGGGAAATGTCCGACAAGCTGCGGCCCTTGACCGGCTGGCGGGTCGCCCCGGTCCCGGCGCTCATCCCCTTTGGCCACTTTTTCCAGATGCTGTCGGAACGCGTGTTTCCGGCCGCGTCCTTCATCCGCACCCGCGCGGATTTCGACTATGTGAAAGAGCCGGACATCTTTCATGAAATCTTCGGCCACATGCCCCTTTTGACCGACCCGCGCTTTGCCCGCTTTTCCCAGTCCATCGGTCAAGCCGGCCTGAAGGCCACCGCCGCGGACTACTCTTGGCTGATCCGCCTTTATTGGTTCACCATCGAGTTCGGGCTGGTCCGGCAGGACGGACGCTTCAAGGCCCTGGGGTCGGGCCTGGCCTCCTCACCCACCGAGTTGCCTTATAGCGTGACCAGCGACAAAGCCGAGCGGCGCCCCTTTGACGTCATGGACATCCTGCGCACGCCCTATCGCATCGACATCCATCAGCCTGTCTACTATGTGCTCGACGACATTGACGACCTCTTCGCGGCCGCCGAGCGGGACCTCTTGGCCGATGTGAAAGAGGCGCAAGGGCGCGGGCTTTTCGCGCCAAGCTACCCGCCCATGAAGGAAGCCTCATAGAACGCGGGTTGGCCGCCAGACGGCTTAGCAGAGCCGGACCATACCAATGACAACGCGGCATACCGAACGGTTGTTCTTGTCCGATGGGACCGTCAATCAACCGAAAACATGACGGCGCCATGAGGAATGATGCAGCAGTTTCGTCGACACCTTTATTTTTCGGAAGGCTTCGGAGAGGTGTCCCGTTATTTTGGTTGTGAATTTTCCGGCGGTGGTGTAAGCGCGGACCATGCGCCCGTTGGGGCATGCGCGGCCTTTGATGGACCGAAACAAACCCGGAGACCGTTTCATCGTGGATTG
>JANQKX010000593.1 GCA_028280915.1 Kiloniellaceae bacterium | reverse complement strand
GCGCGACTTTTTGTAAAAAGGCCGCGACATCGTCGCTCGCCGCCACACCATCACTCGCGGCGCGTTCCGGCAATTTTTTGCCATCAGGCATGGGCAAATCTCCTTCTCTTCAGAAGATAATGCCATGAACTGCATTTTACAGTGGCCAGATGTCAGATTAGCGCCAAGCCGCCCCCAACGGCAAGACACCCGCGGCAATTTGCCGGTAGAGTTCGCCGGCCGGCAGGGCCTCTATTCGGCAGCCGCCACCCGTTCCAGGGGCGGCTCCGCCGGCTCGCCGGAATCGCTGGCGGCCTGAGTGCCGCTGGCCGCCTGTTTGCTGCTTGCCTCGGCCTCGCCCGTATCCGGCAGGCCGATGGCCTTCAGCAGTGCCCGCACTTCCTGGCGGGCGGAAACATGGCTCATGTTCAACGCCACGCCATTGCCCTTTTCCCGCAGGTCCAGGAGGGTCAGGCCCTTGGGGAAAAGCTCGCGGAAGATCACCCGCTCGCCAAAGCCGGGCGCCAGGCGGAATTGAATGCGCTTGGCCAGCATGTCCAGCAGGCGGCCGATTTCCCGTTTGTTGCGGGCATCGATATGGGACAAGCGGTTGCGCATGACGATCCAGTCGATGGGCTTGCCGCCCGCCATGGCCCGGCGCTGACGCTGTTCCCACACCATCTGGCTGTAAACGCTGGGCGAGAGGATCTTTTGCCCCTCACGGTCGATGCGGGCCAACAGGTCCAGGTCCAGGAAGCTGTCGTTCAAGGGCGTGATCAGGGTATCCGCGTAGGTATGCCCCAGGCGGGAGAGGTAGTTGTCGCTGCCCGGCGTGTCGATCACCAGGCAATCCAGTGCCCAGAGCTCGTCAACGGCTTGCCCCAGGTTGGCCCGGTCTTCCGCCTCGGCCTGGCTCTTGGTCTCCGCTTCCGAGCGGTACACCCGGCGGTGCTCGGGGATCTCCAGGGCCAGGCCGCTGTCCTTGGCATAGGCGATTCGGTTTTCGATGGTCCGCGACAAGGTGCCCTGGCGCGCATCCAAATCGATGCAGCCCACGGAGTAACCTCGTTTCAAAAGGGAAACGGAAAGGTGGAGAGAGGTGGTGGATTTACCGGACCCGCCCTTTTCGTTGCCCATGACGAAGATGTGGGGCCGATGACTTTCAGGTCGTTGGGTTTCGGGCCGTTGGGTTTCGGGCGTTTGCGTTTCAGAGGGGGATTGTGGCGTTTGTGATGTCATGCTGGCTCCACCCAAATGGCTGTGTCGTGAAAAACCGCGCCGCCGTCGGGAAAACCCGCGTCGGCGCTGACGAGCGTGTTGATGCCCATGCCTTCTTCAAAGGCCGCATTGGGCCAAATGCTCTCAACGACCACAACATCTTCCTGTTGTCCGTCGGTGAGTTCGGCTTCGATCACCAGCGATCCTAAGCTATTCCCGATGCGAACCCTGGTGCCGTCCTCGATCCCCAAGCGGGCCGCCGCCGCCGGATGGATCATCAAGGTCGGTTTGCCCTCTTTTTTTCGCGAGGTTGGTGTTTCGGTAAAACTGGTATTGAGGAAATTCCGGCTTGGCGCGGTCACCAGGCGGAAGGGCCGGTCCTCATCGGCCCGGTCATAGCCGTCCCAGTATCCCGGCATGACCGGCAAGCCGGCGCCCGCGGCACCGAACCTGGCCCAGTCGGGCTTGAAGTGGAAACGCTTGTCCGCGTGCCCGAAGCCGTCCAGATAGTGCATGGTCTCGTACGGCAGGGAACAGTCGTGCCAATGCTCCGCGTCAAATCGGGAAACCGGCGGCAGGCCCGACCGGGCCAAGGATTGCTCGATGATCTCCAAGGCGCTCATATGAAAGCCGGGATGCTCCGCCCCCAGGCGCTGGGCCAGGGCACAGATGACCTCGTGGTTGCTGCGGCATTGCGCATGGGGTTCGATGACCGCCCGGCTCACCTGCAAGAAAGTGTGGGCCGTGGCGATGTAGATGTCGTCGTGTTCCAAAAAGGTGGTGGCCGGCAGCACGATATCCGCCATGGCCGCGGTCTCGGTCATGAATTGCTCGTGCACGCAGACAAAAAGATCGTCGCGCAGGAAACCGTCGCGCACCGCTCGGGTCTCGGGGCAGACGTTCATGGGATTTACGTTCTGGATCAGCAGCGCCCCGACGGGCGGGCCCTCCCCCAGATCGTCCTTGCAGCCGGTCAGAATGGGACCGATGCGGGATTGGTCCAAAATCCGCACCGCCGGGTCGACCACGTCCAGGCCTTCGATCAAGGTGCGGTCGATCCGGTACATTTCGGTCTGGCCGTAAAGGGCGCCGCCGCCCCGGTACTGCCAGGCCCCGGACACGCTGGGCAGGCAGGTCACCGCGTGCACGGAGACTGAGCCGTTGCGGCTGCGGGAAAAACCATAGCCCACCCGGATATAGGCGCGCTTTGTACTGCCGTAAAGCCGGGCGAAATCCACGATTTCCGCCACGGAAAGACCGGTAATTTCCGCCGCCCAAGCCGGCGTGCAGGCGGTGAAGTGGGCCTCCAACGCCGGATCCCAGTCCGTGTAACGGGCCATGTAGTCCCGGTCGGCCAGGCCCTCGGCCAGCATCACGTGAATCACCGCCGCCGCCAGGGCGCCGTCGGTGCCCGGTTTCACGGCCAGATGCACATCCGCCTGCTTGGCGGTGGGGGTGCGGTAGGGGTCCACCACCACCAGCTTGGCACCCCGGCTCTTACGGGCCCGGGTGATGTGGGTCATCAGGTTGACCTGGGTGGACACCGGATTGCCGCCCCAAACCACGATCAGATCCGAATCCTCGATCTCAAGGGCGTCCACGCCCCGTTTCACCCCGGTGCCCGCCTTCCAGCCCGTGTCGGCCAAGGTGACGCAGAGGGTGGAGTGCTGGCCGGAATACCCCATGGCGTGACGCAGGCGGTTGATGCCGTCGCGCTGCACAAAGCCCATGGTGCCGGCGTAGAAAAAAGGCCAGACGGATTCGGCGCCCCACTTTTGCGCCGCCTTGGCCATGCCGTTTGCCACCTCATCTAAGGCATCATCCCAGGAAATCGGCGCAAAAGCTTCTTTCCCAACACCTTTATCCCCAACCCGCCGCAGGGGGGTCGAGAGGCGATCCGGGTGATGTACCCGTTCCGCATAGCGGGCCACCTTGGCGCAGACCACGCCGGCCGTATAGGGATTGTCCCGCGCCCCATGCACCCGGCCGATGCGGGTGCTGGACAGCCGCTCCACCTCCAGCGCGCAGACGCTAGGACAGTCGTGGGGACAGGTGGCATGCACCATCTGAGGATCAGTCGTGGACAGGGTATCCGGCGCCATAAAACCTGGCTTTTGCTATCCCGTTATTGGAGTCGTTTTGGGAATTCTACGCCTCGCCCCCCTTGCCTTCAATGCGCGAAACACCATTCGCGCGGGGAACGACCGCCCGGCCGCATGCCATTGCAGCGCAAGGTCACCTTGTAAGCGGCTGATTCAGTCTAATTTTTCTTACATTCTCCGAAAGACCCCGCGGCACAAACCGTGCCGTCGGTCCAGGTGGCGCCCGACAGGTCCGCGCCCGACAGGATGGTCAAATCCAGGGAAGCGCCGGTCAGATTGGCGCCTTTCAGGTCGGCTTGTTCGAGAAACGCGCCGTTCAAATTGCTTTGGCGCAGGTTGGCCCCATTCAAGTTGCCACCGGTAAAGGAGGCTTCCTCCAGATTGGCCCCTTCCAGATCCGCTCCGGAAAGATCGGCCATGGGCAAGGTGGCGCGCAGCAGGTTCACGCCCTTGAGGTTGGCCTTGGCCAGATTGGCGTTGTTCAGCGTGGCTCGCTGCATTTCCGCGCCGGACAAATTGGCGCCGGCCAGGTCCACGCCGTCCATGAAGGCATCGTGCAGGATGGCGCCCGCATGATCGGCCCCCTTAAGGTCGCAACCGGCCCAATTCACTTCCGCCTCGGGCGGGTCATCGCAGCTGGCCCAGGCGGAGACCGGCAAGAGAACCCCAGCGCTTAACATTACCGCGAAACCAAGCCCTACAAAGCGTTGCATTTCCGGTCCTCCCTCTTGTGGCCCTAATCGATCCGGGTCGCGCGATCGGTGCGGGAATGACCCCTCCGGGGCCGATGGGGACCCCTTTACACCCCTTGAAATCTATGGAGATTGCCGGGCATTTCAAGATATGGCCATCGGGCGCCGACCCGGCTATGGTAGCATCGACTTTACTGCAATTGGAGACATTCATGCCTTCGTTTACCACCGCCCTTGCCGCCGCCGCGGTTTTCACCGTCGCCAGCCTTGCAACCCTTGCCCCCGTCCAAGCCATGGAGTGCCCCGATCCCAAGGCCCACGACAGCGACGGCGTGTTGGCTGAATCCGACGCGCAAATCAAAGAGTTGGCCAGCCTCATGGGCACGGGCGATGAGGAAAACCGAATCAGGGTGGTCGCCCATGATCTCATGGAGCATAACAAGGGCGTGGACCGCAACGAGATCGTGAACTACATGGCGGCGGTTTTCTGTACCGAGGTGGCCGGGAACGACGGCCTCAGCGATTCGGAAAAGCAGGCCCAGATCGAAGCCTTCAATCAACAGGTTTACGCCCTCGAATAGAATGGCCGTCCGCTTTCCTACGGCACTGGAAACGATCCTGGCGTGCTAGTTCTGGCGCGAGGGGCATGACACCTGCGTATTAGTCCGTCTTTTTGGCCCCCACCTGCCCTTGCGGGGACTCCGGCAGCTGCCTAAGTTGTCGGATTCGATATTTTTGCACGGGGTTTAAAGGACATGTCGGAGAATAGCGGCTCGGACAATGGCGGTGCGGCAGCTTTGGGCGGCTCAAGCGGCCAAATCAGAAGTGTCACCATTATCGGCGGCGGAACGGCCGGCTGGATGACGGCCGGTATCTTAAATCATCTTCTCAACCAAGCATCTGAGGATCAGGGTAGCCAGCGGCCGAAGATCAAAATCACCCTGATCGAATCGCCCAACATCCCCACCGTGGGGGTCGGCGAGGCCACGGTCCCAGCCATGCCCAACCTGCTCTACCATCTGGGCATCGACGAGGATGAGTTCTTCCGCCGCTGCAACGCCTCCTTCAAACTGGGGGTGCGCTTCGTGGATTGGAGCCGGGACGACACCGGCGCCGCCGAAAGCTTCGTGCATCCCTTCAACGCCCCGGAGTTTTTTGAGGGCGTGAGCCCCGCCGAGCTCTATCAAAAATTCGGCCAGGACGATCCCGGGCTGGACTTCGGGCACGCCATGCTGGTGAACGATGCCCTGATCGATCACAAGCGGGCGCCGCGCAACGCCAAGGACCCCAACTACAATTTCGCCGTCGGTTACGCCTATCACATGGACGCGGCGCGCTTCGCCGACTTCATGCGCGATTTGATGATCGAGCAGGGCGTTGAGTTGATCACCGACAACTTGGTGGACGTGGTGCAGGACGAGAACGGCATGTTCCGCACCCTGCGCCTGGAACAGACCGGCGACCTGCCGGTGGAGCTGGTGATCGACTGCACGGGCTTCCGCGGCCTTTTGATCCAAGGCCACCTCAAAGAGCCTTTCGAGGGTTATGGGGACAACTTGCTGTGCGACCGGGCACTGGCGGTCCAGCTGCCCCACCCCAACCCCACGGAAATCGAGCCCTGCACCCGCAGCATCGGCTTGAGTTCCGGCTGGTCGTGGCGGGTGCCGCTCTATAGCCGCGTGGGCACCGGCTATGTCTTTTCCAGCTCCTTTAAAAGTGACGATGAGGCTATCGACGAGTTTCTCGGCCACCTCAAGGACCGGGGCGAGCGGGTCGCGGGGGCCGAACCTCGCGCCTTGGCCATGCGCGTGGGACGCAGCCGGCGCAGCTGGGTGAAAAACTGTATTGCCATCGGACTGGCCGGCGGTTTCATCGAGCCCTTGGAATCCACCGCCATTTACATGATCGAAAACGCCGCGAGCTGGATTTGCCGCCACTTTCCCTATGACGGCATCGAGCCGGCAAAGGCCGATCACTACAACACCATGATGTCCCAGCTGCACGAGGAAATCCGCGATTTCATTCAACTGCACTATTTGACCTCCAACCGGGAAAGCCCGTTCTGGCACGCGGCCCGGCAAGACGTGGTGGTCTCCGACCGTCTGAAAGCCAATCTGGAAACTTGGAAGCAGCGCTTTCCGCAGCGCTCGGACATGGAGACCGTGCATCTCTTCGGCGACTGGAGCTACCTGTTTGTCCTCCAGGCCCGCCACTACTTCGCGGCGATGACCCTCGCCGACCGGCCCGACCTCACGGCCGAGAAGTGGCAGGCTTATTGCGGCCAGCTGGCGCAGAAAAAACGCGGGCTGTTGAAGTACCTCAATGGCCACTACCAGGTGCTGACCCAAATGCGCGATCGGGCCCTGGCCAATAACCTGGGCTCGCCCCGGCACGGTACACTGGCCAGCAGCGCGCCGGAAGTGGCGATTGTCTGAAGTCGGTGTTGTGTAGAAAACGTTAGGCGCTAAGGGACACGGCGGAACGCTCATCGGCCCCATTGCCGCTGGTTTCCGTGTTCGCCCCTGGGATGGGGGTGGCCGCATCCAGGTTCAACTTGGTGTGCGGGTACCCCAGCTCATCGTGATAGTTCTCGACCGACCGCAGGGACAGGCGGCTGATGAATTCCCGCTGTTGCGCCAAAAGGGCTTCGGTGCTGTCCCGCAGCAGCTTTTCCAAATAGCTTTCTTCCACAGACGTGTCATCGCCTGATGGGGCCGGAACGGGCTCATCGGCGGTCGGTGCAGCAGGCGCCGCCGTTTCCGTTGCCGGCGTATCCGCCTCGGGCGGCAGACCGGTGGCCAAGTCAATGATGGGCGACGCGTCTATTCCACCGGATTGATAAATGTCCTGTTGAATGGACAGGCTGGCCATGGTCACCGTCACCTCGCCGGTGGAACGGTTCACATCGATTTCCAGGCTGCGCGCCTCCAGGCTGGTGGACTGACTGAAGTTGGAGCCGGAAATCCGGGTCACCTGGGAAAAGGCGGTAAAGGACAATTCGGCGGAAAAATCCACGCCGGCATTGAGCGCGGCGATGGCCGGTTCCACGAAAGCTGCGGCAAAGCTGTCTTGTTCCGCGCCGCCAAAACCCAGACTGCCCAAAAAATGTCCCAGGTCGCCGCGCATGTTCTCCAGGGCGCCGAAGACGATTTTTTCCACGTCACCCGGCAAAGGCGCGATGTCGGTCCCCGTGGCGGCCTCCGCGGCGTTTTTGTCGGGCGCGCCGCTCTCCAAGGTCGTGCCGCGTTGCGGCAGCTCGGGAGCCAGGCCCCGGGCTTGCGGTGACAAGGAAAGACGGACGCTGTCCGGCGCTTTTCCCGGCGTTTGCGCCGCGCCGCCATGGGTGGGATTGTTTTGTAAGGGATCGCTACGCAGGGGGTCGGCACGCGGGGCCAGGGGGTTCTGGCGGAAGGGCCCGGCGCGCAGGGTGTCAGCGGCCACGCCAGGGGTCGGGGAAAAGCTCATAACCCCCGCCTCCGATCCGAGATGACTCCTGCAAGCAACACTTAACCGAACCTTACTGACATAACCGACTCCGCAGAGTATAGATCTATGGTAAAGGCTTTCTTTCCAAGCGGCGGATAATCAAGCAATAAAAGGCCCAGACATGAGCGACAGTCCCCTTTCCTTTTTGCCGGTCCCCGGCAACGTCCTGCCCCGCTTCGCCGGCGTGGCCACCTTCATGCGCCTGCCTTACTTGAAGGACTTCAGCGGCAAGGGGGTGGACATCGGCTTGATCGGCGTACCCTGGGATGGGGGCACCACCAACCGGGCCGGCGCCCGCCACGGCCCGCGGCAAATCCGCGATCTTTCAACCATGGTGCGTAACGTGCACCAGATCAGCGGCATCAAGCCCTTTCACCTGTGCAACTGCGCCGATCTGGGCGATACGCCGGTCAATCCCATCGATCTGCCCGACACCTTGCAGCGGGTCGAGGATTTCTTCCGCGAGGTGCACCAGGCCGGCATTCTGCCCCTCTCGGCGGGCGGCGATCATCTGATCACCCTGCCCATCATGCGGGCCATCGCCAAGGACCGGCCCTTGGGCATGGTGCATTTCGATGCCCACGCCGATACCTTCGACCGCTACTTCGGCGGCCATGAGTATACCCATGGCACCCCCTTCCGCCGGGCCATCGAAGAGGGTCTCCTGGACCCCAAGCGCACGGTGCAGATCGGCCTGCGCGGTGCGCTCTATCATGAAACGGATAACGACTGGGGCCACGCCCAAGGGATCCGCATGATCGACATCGACGAGTTTTACCGGATGGGCGTGGACGCGGTGATCGAGGAGGCCCGCCGGGTGGTGGGCGACGGCCCCACCTACATCAGCTTCGACGTGGACGGCCTGGACCCGGTTTACGCGCCGGGCACGGGCACACCGGAAATCGGCGGCTTCACCACCTTCGAGGCGCAAAAGATGCTGCGCGGCCTGCAGGGCCTGAACCTCATTGGCGGCGACGTGGTGGAAGTCGCCCCGCCCTTTGATCCCAGCGGCAACACGGCGCTGGTGGGGGCCACCATGATGTTCGAGATCATCTGTATCCTGGCCGACGCCCTGCACCAGCGGCGTCAGGCCTAGTCACCTAATTGTTTGAGAGACGGGAGAGCACTTCATGAGTTTTGCGGGAAAAACAGCGGTTGTCACCGGCGCCAGCGGCGGCATGGGCTATGCCATTGCCCATGATCTAGCGGCCGAAGGGGCCCGTGTTGCCATGGTGGATTTGAAGGAACCGACCGCGCCCCTGCCCCCCGACGCCACTTTCCTGCAAGGCGACGTCAGCGATGCCGCCTTTGTTGCCGAGGCCTTTGAAAAAACCTTCGCCCAAACGGGCCGGATGGACTACCTGGTCAACGCCGCCGGGGTCCTGTGGTTCGGGCGCGACCTGGGCCTGGCCGAGGTGCCCGATGATATCTGGGACCGGGTGCTGGAGATCAATCTCAACTCCATGCGCCTTTGCTGCCGCAGCGCCATCCCCTTGATGACGCGCACCTCGGCGGACAAGGCGGAAAGCGGGGGCGCCATGGTGCACATCGCCTCCATTCAGGCCTTGCGCGGCGACGACGCGCCGCAGGACGCCTATCAGGCCACCAAGGCGGCCATGATCTCCCTCTCCAAGTCCCTGGCCATCCAATACGCCGGCAAGGGCATCCGCTCCAACAGCCTGCTGCCCTCCGGGACCATGTCCCCCATGCAGCAGCGCTGGGTGGACGATCCGCAAAAGCTGGCCGCGGCCAACGCGGCCTTCCCCCTGGGCCGGGTCGGCGAGCCCCAGGACATGGCCAACGCCACTTTGTTTTTGCTCTCGGACAAGGCCAGCTTCATCACCGGCACCGAACTCGTCGTCGACGGCGGCATCACCGCCCTGCCCTAAAGCGGACCTCAGTTACCAAGCGCCTTTGCCCTGCCGGGAGTCTTGTTTGGCTCCCGCAGGCGGCAGCCTGCCGCATTTCGCAGTTGCGAAGGCAAAACATTATTACCCTTTGGGGAGGCGATCGGACCGATTCTTGAACCGCTTTGGCGGTTCTGTTTCCGGATCGGTCTATTTTTCCGATGACCGATTTTTGACTTCAATTTCATGACCTTGTTAGCAAATATCTAACCGATACATTGCTATTCTCTAATTTTCGCCCGGTAAGGGTGTCAAAGGTAGATATCTCTGGGGGCAGATATCTTTGGGGGAAGCCTCAACCGACGGAGTGGACATGCCCATTTTCGCCCACACAGAATTCGACGACCACGAGCAGGTCAGCTTTTGCAACGATCCCAAGAGCGGTCTGCGCGCCATCATCGCCGTCCACAACACCAACCTGGGGCCGGCCCTTGGCGGCTGCCGCATGTGGAACTACGACAGCGATGCCGAGGCCCTGACCGATGCCCTGCGCCTCTCCCGCGGCATGACCTATAAGGCGGCCTTGGCGGGTTTGCCCCTGGGCGGTGGGAAGTCGGTCATCATCGGCGATCCCAAGACCTTGAAGTCGGACGCTTTGTTCCATGCCATGGGCGAATTCGTGAATTCCTTCGGCGGCAACTACACCGTGGCGGAAGACGTGGGCATCACGGTCGGCGACGTGAAGACCATGGCCAAGATCACGCCCCATGTGGCCGGCACCTCCAACGGCGGCGTGGGCGACCCGGCCCCGGCCACCGCCTATGGGGTTTTTGTGGGCATCAAGGCCGCGGTGCGCCACAAGCTGGGCCGCGACAGCCTATCCGGCATCAGGGTGGCCGTGCAGGGCCTGGGCGCCGTCGGCTACTACCTCTGCGAACGGCTGTTCGCCGAGGGCGCCGAGCTGCTGGTCACCGACTTGAACCCCAAGGCCGTGACCCGGGTGGTGGAGGAGTTCGCCGCCGAGCCGGTGGGCCTGGACGAGATTTTCGACCAGGACGTGGATGTCTTCGCCCCCTGTGCCTTGGGCGCGGTCATCAATGACGAGACCCTGCCGCGCCTGCGCGCCCGTGTCATCGCCGGCTCCGCCAACAATCAGCTGGCCGAGGCCCGGCACGGTATTGCCCTGGCCCAGCAAGGCAAACTCTATGCCCCCGATTTTGTCATCAACGCCGGCGGCTTGATCCTGGTCAACGAGGAACATGCCGGCGGCAAGTTCGATATGGCCATGACCTACAGCCATATCGCACGCATTGGGGACACCTTATCGGAGATTTTCAAGCTCGCCGATTCCCAAGGCACCCCCACGTCCCAGGCCGCCGAACGCCTGGCCCGCGCCCGCTTCCAAAAAGGCGCCCAGTCCCAGGCCGCCTAAGCCGGCCGCGAGCGGTTTTCATTTCTGTCACCCGAGGGTCCGCGAGTGACTTGATGGCTCGCGGATCGGCTTTCATGTGCGCAGCTGAATGTACTTAAAACATCCCTCGCCACGGCCGACGAGACGGCCGTCTTGATCCTGTACCTCGCAGGCGGCGAAAAAGACCGAGCGGCCGCCACCGGTTTTTCTCGCCCGGGCGGTCAGCCGGTTGCCGATGTTGGCGGTGGCGATGAAATGGCAATTCAGGGATAGGGTGAAGGCCCGCTTGGCCGGCGCGTCGGGCGGCGCGTAGCAGCCCGCATAGCCGCAAGCCGTATCGATCAGGGTGGTCAGCATGCCGCCATGCATCGCGCCACTGCGATTGGCGTGTTTTTGCGTCACTTCCAAGGTGACCTCGGCCAAGCCTTCTTCCCAGGCGGCCAGGTCATAGCCAACCAGGTCGGCAAAGCCGCCTTTGGCACGATTTGCATCCAACATGGAGCAGCAAGCTGCCGTTTTCTTTGCGCCCTGTCCAGCCCCCAGGGGAAAAAGAGGGGCCGAAAACTCCGCTTGACTCGGGAAGTGAAAATTTTTAGAACAAAACAAGAACATTTATATGACCGAGGCGAGCATGGGCCAGATCGACAGGTTAAAGGCACGCATTCGCGCCCTTGAGCAGGGGGCCGGCGCCTTACAAAGTCCAGGGCTGAGTTCCGGGCAAAGCCCCTTACAAGGCCCGCTACAAGACCTGGCTCGGGCACACATCGCCTCCGGCTTGCCGGCCGTGGATGATCATCTGCCCGGCGGCGGACTGGCCACGGCCTGCCTGCACGAGGTGGCGGCGGCGCGGCCCGAATGGGACGACGGCCCGGCGACCGGTTTTTGCCTCATCTGGCTGGCCCGCTTGATGGCCCGGCGGCCCGGCCCCTTGTTGTGGGTGTCGCCCTGGCGCGATCTCTACCTACCGGCGCTCAGCGCCTGGGGCGTGGACCCGGCGCGCCTGCTTTTGGTGCAGGCCAAGAATGAAACCGATCTGCTCTGGGCCATGGAGGAAGGCTTGAGCGGCCCCGGCCTGGCCGCCGTGGTCGGGGAGACCGCGCCCCTGGAATCCCGGGCCGGCCGTCGCCTGCAACTGGCCGCCAAGGCCAGCGGCGTAACGGCCTTTGCCCTGCAGCGCGGCCTGCGCCACGAACGCCGCGCCGGAGCCGCTTTTTCCGGCCAGTGGGCCGCCGCCACCCGCTGGCGCGTCGGCGCCCTCTTGTCCCAGCCCGATCAAGGCGCGGAGTACCGAACGACCGAGCCGGAAAAGAAGCTGGCGGAAAAGGAATTGGCGAAAAAAGAGCTGGGATCGGCCCGCTGGCAGGTGGAACTGATCCGCTGCCGCGGGGCCACGCCCAAAAGCTGGGCCCTGGAAGTTGGTTATGGGGAAATCACTGACAAGAAGTTTCCCTCGAACGACAATCAAGGGTCGACGGAAAACCCGGAGGAAGAAGCCCATGGCCCGACACAAACCCATGGCCCAGAAAGAACCCACAACGCGCATGCTTTCCGTTTGGCTGCCGCGCTTTGCCACGGATCGCTGGACAAG
>JANQKX010000483.1 GCA_028280915.1 Kiloniellaceae bacterium | reverse complement strand
GAGCTTCCCCCGCCGGAAGCTCCCGAACAAACCTTTTTAAAGATTCCCCTGAACCGGTTTTGACAGCCTTAACACCGCAGCTCAGCGACGCTTAATGATGCCATCACCGGAAAAACCATAAGTTTCTGGTTCCGTCTAAAAGGGCGGAATCCAAAAACGGCCCCAATACCAACGCATTGGGGACCGCCAAAGCACGGATGACGCGGTTTAGCGCCGCGCCATGGACGAACTTCTCAGTCCGACGGTGTTTTCCGCGTCGATGGCCGCGGGGTCCGGTTTCACCGTCTCATCGTCGTCTTGCGCCAGATAGAACTTCTGCAAGGTGTTGAGGATGACGGCAATTTCCGGGGCCGATACGGAATAGTAGATGGTTTGGGCATCCCGCCGGGTTTTCACCAAGCCATAAGCCCGCAGCATGGCCAAATGCTGGGACAAGGCCGATTGGCTCAGGTCAACCATCTTGCAAAGATCGTTCACCGAATATTCCCGGCTGGAAAGATGGCACAGCACGTTTAAGCGCCGCTCATTGCTGAGCGCCTTGAAAAGACGGCTGGCTTTAGGAGAAGAGGAAAGTATGACGTTAAACACTTGCGCCTGCCCGCTGGATGGCCCAGCTCGTCCGATTGCGCTGAAAGTTCGAGAAAGCGCCTCTCTCGTAGACTGACATAGTTATATGCCCCCAATTGCATTGTTGGTGTGAACAGTTTTGAAGCCGTTCACGGTCGAGTCCTTTCCCTTCAGCAGTCCCAACAGTAAAACAAAGTCTTTTTGAATTGTGCATTAATCATAATATTAGCCTAATCTTTGTCGATACGGAAGATTAAGTTTTTAGAATTTGCAAATTAGGCTTTGATTTTGTTAACCTTTTGTTAATTTTTTAACATCCGTGTAACAAAATGGGTTTGCCTAAATAACTGAAAAAGCAAGTATTGTTTCCTGGGAAAGCGCCCCGGCAAAGTGTGATTTTCGGGGCAAAAAAATGCCGAAAAAGGCCTTGACCAGAGGGGGCGGGGCTGCGACTCGAAAACCCTTCAAACTTTTTTGGTGCGGGAAGATGGCTGAAATGTTGCTGAATACCAAGGGTCTACGCTGTCCTTTGCCGGTTTTGCGGGCGCGAAAGGCGCTCAAATCCGTTGAATCGGGGGAAATCCTCAAAGTTGAGGCCACAGATCCGGATTCGCAAAAGGATTTTGCCGCCTTTTGCGACACAACCGGGCATGAGTTGGTGTCTTCACGGGCAGAAAACGGCGTTTTTTTCTTCGAAATACGCAAAAACGACGGCTGACCGCCGGTTTTTCTTTGTATCGGCGTTATAGCGCCCCTTTGGAGGCGGTCGGGGCTACTCGCCGGCCACCGAGGCTTCTTGGGGCGCTTCCTTCAAGCGGCGCCGGCGCATTTCGAAGGGGCCGACCACCAGGGACAGCATAGGCGGAATGATGATCAGGGTGAGGATGGCCGATAGGGCGAGGCCGCCCACCACCACCGAACCCAGGCCCCGATAGAGCTCGGAGCCGGCGCCGGGGAAGACCACCAGGGGCAGCATGCCGAAGACCGAGGTTAGGGTCGACATGAAGATGGGCCGAATGCGATTTCGCGTGGCCTCCACGATGGCGAGATTGGCATCCAGCCCGTCCGTGCGGATATGGAACAGGGTTTGGTGGACCAGAAGGATGGCGTTGTTCACCACGATGCCGATCAATATGACAAAGCCCAAAAGGGTCAGCATATCCAGGGCCTGAAAGGTGAATTGGTTCAAAACGGCCAGGCCGGCCACCCCGCCGGCCGCCGCCAAGGGCACGGACAGCAGAATGATGATGGGGTAGACAAAGCTTTCGAACAGGACCGCCATCACCAGGTAGACGATCACTACGGCTAGGATCAGATCCCGCACCATGGCGTCCCAGGTTTGGGACAGCTTGTCGGCGGTGCCGGAAATGCCGAACTTGACCCCTGGCGGCAGGCCTTCCTCGCGCAAGGGGGCGACAACCTCCTGATTGATCATCTCCAGGGCTTGTTCCAGAGGGATGGACTGGGAGGGGACCACCTCCAAGGTAATCGTCCGGTTGGTCTCCCGATGGCGGATTTCGGACGGGCCGGCGGTCAGTTGAATATCGGCCAGGGAGGAGGCGGGCAGGATTTCCCCGCTCGCGGTCACCACCGGCAGATTGTTGATGCCCTGGGTTTGCAGCATGCCGTTGTCCGGCCCCTTCAGAACCAGATCCAGCCGTTCGCCGCCCACCGTGATCTCGGCCACCCGCAGCCCGTCGTTAAAGGTATCCACCGTGTTGCCCAGGTCCCGGGCACTGACCCCGTTGTCGGCCAGGCGCACCCGGTTGGGCACCACCCGTACTTCCGGCGAGCCCAGCTCGAGTCCGGGATTGGGGCGGAACTGATTGCCTTCCGACATGGGCAAGATGGCAAAGATTTTGCCCGCCGCCCGGCCGGCGACTTGCAGCAGCACCTCCAGGTCGGGGCCGGAGATATCCAGCTCGATCTTGCGCCCGCCGCCGAAGCCGCGGCCAAACAGGGAAAGCTGGTTGATCAGGGCAAAGGTGCCGGGTTCTTTATAAACCGGCGCGCTCAACACCGGCTCCAGCTCCGAGGCCCGCTGGGGATCCACCGCGGCAGCGCCCAGAAAGGTGGTGTTGCGGAAGGCGACAAAAAAGAAGTGCTCGATCTTGGGCGGCTCGCCGGGCGCCGATTCCGGTCCGGATTCGACGGCCCAGAGGGGCTTGGTATCCTGCTCGATGACCTCGGCGATTTCGGTCATGGTCTCCAGGTTATAGCCCGGGGGCGGGATCACGATGCCGAACATGAGGTTTCGGTTGCCCTCGGGCAGGTACTCCAGCTTGGGCAAAAACAGCCAACTGCCGTAACTGGTGATCAGGGTAATGCTCACCACCACCACGAGGGCCAGCGCCTTGCTGCGGGTGACCAGGCGCACGAAGCCGAGCACCAGGCTGACAAAGGCGCTGGCGAAGCCGTCTATGATAGGCAGGCGCAGGCGGGTCACGCTGTCGTTGGGCAGCTTGGTTTTGCCGGACAAGAGGCGCGAGGCCAGAGCGGGCAGCACGGTCACGGACACCAGAAGGGACAAGATCACCGACACCGAGATGGCCACGGCGATGTCGCGGAACAGCTGGCCCACCTCCAACTTCATGACCAAGAGGGGGATGAAGACCATCACCGTGGTAAGCGATGACACCATCACCGCCCCCCAGACCTGCCGGGTGCCTTCATAGGCGGCCTGGCGCCGGGTCATGCCCTGCTCGCGCAGCCGGTAGATGTTCTCCAAGACCACGATGGCGGCGTCCACCACCATGCCGACCGCAAAGGCCAGGCCGGCCAGGGAAATCACGTTGATGGAGCGTCCCAAGGCGGCCATGGCCACGAAAGAGCCGATGACCGAGACCGGGATGGCCAGCGAGACGACCAGGGTGGCCCTGCCGGAACGCAGGAAAAGCAACAGCACCGCCGCCGCCAGCAAACCGCCGACGATGATGTTCTGCTGAACCAGCGATATGGCGGAGTTGATATAGATCGTCTCGTCATA
>JANQKX010000479.1 GCA_028280915.1 Kiloniellaceae bacterium | reverse complement strand
TTTCGCCTATGCGGTTCATTATTCCCGGACGTCCCAACTTTTACAGCGGCGCGCCCCTTGATCGGCAGGACCATCGGCGCAACGACCGGGCCTGGCTCGAGGGCTGCTTCCAAAACAGGGCGACCAAGGTTCTGGTCCTCTGGCGCTCCCGCCATCTGGTGGAAAATGACCGGCCCTGCTGGATCAATCGGGACCAGGCCACGGCCTTGTTCTCCGCCGGGCACGAGACGGTATTCTTGGGGCTGGAGCGAGCAGCACCGCGCCTGGCTATCGACCTTTCCGAGGTGCCGGAAGACTCCCTCGGTCAAAAGATCGCGCCCAAGGACAGTTTCAAGGACTTGCGGGAGATCGGCCCCCTGCTCCCGCAGGCCGAAGGCGCCACCTTGGCCTACGCCCGGGGGCTTCTGATCTGGCATCAGCGCCACCGCTTCTGCGGTGTTTGCGGCAGTCCGACCCGCAGCGACCGGGCCGGGCACATGCGCCGCTGTACCAACGACTCTTGCGCGGCCCCCCACTTTCCCCGCACCGACCCGGCGGTGATCATGCTGGTACACGACGGGAAGGGTTCCTGCGTTTTAGGCCGGCAGCAGCAGTGGCCGCCGGGCATGCATTCCACCCTGGCGGGCTTCGTGGAGCCGGGCGAGACCCTGGAAGAGGCGGTCGCCCGGGAGGTCTACGAGGAAGTGGGCCTCAAAATGCCCCTGGATCAGATCACCTACCACTCGTCTCAGCCCTGGCCCTTCCCCTCTTCCATCATGCTGGGATTTTACGGCCTGGCCCCACGGGAATCCTTGCGCATCTGCGCGGAAGAATTGGCGGAAGCAAACTGGTACAGCAAGGATGACTTGAGGAACTCGCCCGAAAACGAGGTCTTCCGCCTGCCCCGGCGGGATTCCATCGCCCGGCGCCTGATCGAGGACTGGCTGGCCCTGGATCCCTAACGGCGCATTCTTATCGCCGCATATTCGAGGGCCGAGACCCTTAGTTTCCTTGGCCTCGGAAGGGATGGGCCGGGTAGACACCCAATATCTTGACCTGCCGGGAGAAGAAACTGAGCTCTTCCAGGGCCAGTTGAACCGGCTGGGTATCCGTGTGGCCTTCGATGTCGGCATAAAACTGCGCCACGGTGAAGCTGCCATCCACGATGTAGCTTTCAAGCTTGGTGATATTGACCCCGTTGGTGGCAAAGCCCCCCAAAGCCTTGTAAAGCGCCGCCGGCACCGACCGAACGCGGAAGACGAAGGTTGTAACGATGGGACCCTCATCCAAGGGGGGATTCTGGGGCTCGGCGGCCATGATCAAAAAGCGCGTGGTATTGTGGCCCAAATCCTGGATGTGCTCGTCAACCACCTCCAGGCCATAGATTTCGCCGGCTAAGGCCGAGGCGATCGCCGCCTGGCTCGGATCGTTCAAGGCCGCCACATCCGCTGCCGCGCCCGCCGTGTCGGCATGAACCGACGGTTCATAAGCCATGCGCCGCAGGTAGTCCCGGCATTGGGACAGGGCCTGAACGTGACTTCGCACCACCTTGATGGAGTCCGCCTTGGCCCCCTGAGGCGCCAGCAGTTGATGGTCAACCTTTTGAAAATGCTCACCAATGATGTGCAGCCCGGACTGGGGCAAGAGATGGTGAATGTCCGCCACCCGGCCGGCGCTGGAGTTTTCGATGGGGATCATGGCCAGTCGCGCCTGCTCCTGATGCACGGCGGCGAAGGTATCCTCAAAGGAGCGGCACGGCAGGGTCGTCATCTCGGGAAAGGCGGCCCGGCAGGCCATATCCGAATAAGCACCGGGAGCGCCCTGAAAGGCGATCGTATTTTCCATGTCCTGAAGCGCCATTGGCCCCAATCCTCCAAGATACAGCTAGATATCTGATATATTTTACTTTTCCGGCTGCAACACAGCCCGCGCCGCTGCCAAATCGGCGGGAGTATCAACACCCAAGGGCACGGTGTCAACGCGCGCGGCGGCAATGATCATACCGTTTTCCAAGGCCCGCAGTTGCTCCAGCCGTTCTCGTTTCTCCAAGGGGGAGGGCGGTAAGGCCACAAAGCGGGCCAAGGCCGGCCTCCGATAGGCGTAGATGCCCACATGATGATAGAGCGGCCCGTTATCGTCGGCGCCGGCCCAGGGTACCGGGCTGCGGCTGAAATAAAGCGCGCGCGCCACTTTCGTATCGCCGGGGAACTGGACGGCTGCCTTGACCACGTTCGGATTTGACCGCTCCTCGGACACCTTAATTTCAACCACCAAGGTCGCGATATCCACCTGTGCATCGCTCAAGGGGGTAAGCACCCGGCGGATGATCCGGGGGTCGATCGTCGGCAGATCCCCTTGGAGGTTGACCACGGCGTTATAGCGTTCCTCGGTATCATAGTGCGCCAAAGCCTCGAAAATCCGGTCCGAGCCGGAGGGATGATCGGGCCGGGTCAGAATGGCCGTGCCACCCGCCCGCTCGACCGCCTCGGCGATTTCATCTTCGGCACAGGCCACCACCACCGGGCCGATTTCCGCCTCCATGGCCCGCCGCCAGCACTGCACGATCATGGGCGCGCCGGCAATATCGGCCAAGGGCTTGCCCGGCAAGCGCGAGGAGGCCATGCGGGCGGGGATGATGATCAGCGGGTTCAAATCCCGGGGAGTTTCATGGATCATGAGGTCCTCGTTAGCCGCGGTTTCGCGGGACAATCCTTCGACGCTCAGCACGGCACGCGCTCTTCAAGGGCAAAAAACTTCAAATTAAGCCTTTGACCTTACTTGTCCTATTGAACCGCCGCCACGGCAAGGCTATTGTCCGGCCATATCGAAGCGGGGGGAAAGGTTGGTATATGGCATCCCTTGAAATGAATAAAGTCGCCGCGGCCCTTTTGACCGCGGGTGTTATCGCCGGCACTTGCGGTTTGGCGGCGCAGCTTATCTATCGCCCGGCCCATCACGAGGGAGAGAACATATACTTGTTTGGCTCAGCCAGCGAAAGCGGTGAAACGGCCGAGGCGGGCGCGCAAGAGGCTTCCTTGCAGGAAATCGGCCCCTTGCTGGCCAGCGCCGATCCGGCCGCGGGCGAGAAGCAGTTCAAGAAGTGTGCGGCCTGCCATACGGTCGATCAGGGCGGCGCCAACAAGGTGGGCCCCAACCTCTGGAACATCATTGACCAGCCCATCGGCGACGGTGCCGGCGGTTATGCTTTCTCCGACGCTCTGTCCAGCCGGTCTAGCGAAGTGTGGACCTACGAGAACCTGAACGGCTTCCTGGCCGACCCGAGGGGATGGGCGCCGGGCACCAAGATGGGCTTCGCCGGGCTGAAAAAAGACCAGCAGCGGGCCGATTTGATCGTTTACCTGCGGGGCATGAGCGATAATCCGGCGCCCCTGCCCTGACCCATGGCGGCAGGTCGGCGGGCGCTTTTGACGCACCACCAGCCTGTCGCCCGGAACCAGTGTCCACCAAATCTCCTTTCCGGCCCGTTCTAACCGGCTCATAAGGGTATTCACGTGAGCGATCCCTGCCCCGCCCATTTCATCGACTTCGCCTTATCCATGGCCGAGGTGGCGACGGAAATCACGCTGCCCTATTTCCGCACCCCCGTTGCGATCGACGATAAGCCCGACCTCTCCCCCGTGACCATCGCGGATCGGAGCGCCGAGGCAAAGATGCGTGAGATGATCCGCGCCGCCTACCCGGACCACGGTATCGTCGGCGAGGAAGAGGGCCCCGAGGGCAATGATCGCCGTTTCGTCTGGGTCTTGGACCCCATCGACGGGACCCGGCGTTTTATTTCAGGCCACCCCAGTTTCGGCACCTTGGTCGCCCTCTTGGAGGACGGCGTCCCTGTCTTGGGCGTGATCAACATGCCGGCTCTTCAGGAACGCTGGGTCGGCGCCCGGGGGCATCCCACCCGGCACACCAGCGGCGGCCAGACTGCCACGGTACAGACCCGCCCCTGCCCCCAGGCGGCGCAAGCCACGCTTTACGCCACCTCGCCGCTGATGTTCCGCGGTGCCGCCGCCAAGGCCTTCGCGCGAGTGCAAGACGCGGTCAAGACCCCCCTCTTCGGCACCGATTGTTACGGCTATGGCCTCTTGGCCAGCGGTTTCAGCGATCTGGTGGTGGAAGCGGACCTGGGGCACTACGACTACATGGCCCTGGTGCCCATCGTGGAGGGAGCTGGCGGAATTGTGACAGATTGGCAAGGAAAGCCCTTGACCCTGGGCTCGGGCGACCAGGTGATGGCGGCGGGCGATGCCCGCTGCGGGCAAGAAATTCTCGCCCTCCTGGCCGGCAGCTAGCCCGGCGACGGCCATAAAGGTGCCCCATTGTTTTTGTTAAAAGCCGGTAACATTTCGGTAATAGCGCTTGAGGCCTCCGGCCAATCGGCTAAATAGGAAACAGCACCGCGCCCAGGGGCCGCCGCTCGGCCAAAGATCATAGCCAGACACCGGCGGGATTCTTAGGGCACTGGTCCAAAAGACCGAACAGAAAAGAGGCGCCATGCTCGGCTTTTCCCCAGATTTCCCTTTGCGTCAAACCCTCGCATCTCTCATCCTGGCAACCGGATTAAGCAGCCTGGCAGCAACGGCCCAGGCCGACGAAGGCCTTACCAAAACCTGGGCCCTGGCCGAATTCGGCGAGCCGCTTTATCAGGATGGTATCGAGCATTGGCCCTATGTGAACCCGGACGCCCCCAAAGGCGGCAAGATCAAGCTGGCGGCATTCGGTACTTTTGATAGCCTGAACCCGTTGATTTTAAAGGGCCAATGGCCCCGGTCCATTGGACTAACGGGCGAAGGTCTGATGGTCAATTCCGGGGATGAGCTGGCCAGCGCCTACGGCCTCATCGCCGAATCCGCGGAATATCCGGAAGATAAAAGCTACATCATTTTCAACATTCGGCCCGAGGCCCGTTGGCACGACGGCAAGCCGATCACGGCCGAAGATTTCAAGTTCGATTTCGATATGATCCAGGCTCATGGGCGTCCCTTCCTGAAGTCGTTTTATGACGATTTTGAAAGCGTGGAGGTGCTGTCGGACCACAGGATCAAATACAACTTCAAGACCCGCGACAACATGAAGCCCCTGCTGCTGGCCGCGGGCCTCAGTCCCACGCCCAAGCACTATTGGGCGGATCGGGATATCTCGAAGACCACTTTGGAACCACCTTTGGCGAGTGGGCCTTATCGCATCAAATCGCTGGAACCCGGTCGGTCGATCACCTATGAACGGGTCGAAGACTATTGGGCGGCGGACCTGCCGGTCAATCGGGGCATCAACAACTTCGACGAGATCCAATACGATTATTACCGCGACCCCACCGTCGCCTTCGAGGCCTTTAAGGCGGGATCGGTCGATTTTCACGACGAAAACAGTTCCAAACGTTGGACCACGGGATACGATTTCCCCGCGATCAAATCGGAAAAAGTGATCAAGAGAGAGGTTCAAGACGAAACGCCCAGCGGTATCCAGGCGTTTTTCTTTAATTTGCGCAAAGATAAATTCAAAGACGCGCGTGTGCGCGAGGCGATCAGCAATCTCTTTGATTTCGAAACCACCCAGCGCACCCTGCTTTACGGCCAACGTACCCGCACCAAGAGCTATTTTCCCAACTCTGACTTCGGCGCCTCGGGTGCGCCCACCGAGGCGGAAGTGGCCATTTTGGAGCCTTACAAAGATCAATTAGCGCCGAAGGTCCTGACCGAGGCGTTCGAGCCCCCCAAGACGGACGGCAGCGGGCGCATTCGTGCCAACATGCGAAAGGCCATCGCGCTGTTTAAGGAAGCGGGCTGGTCTTTAAAGGGCGGCAAATTGCTGAACGACCAAACCGGCGAGCAGATGTCCATTGAGTTCCTGCTCTCCTCGCCAGTTCTGGAAGGGATCACCAGCGCTTTTGTGCAAAATCTAAAGCGCGCGGGCATCGATGCGCGGATCCGCATCGTGGATACGGCACAGTATCAAAACCGCCTGGATGATTTCGATTTCGATATCTCCACCGTGCGTTTGAACTTTTTCCCGCCGCCGGGGCCGGAGTTGCGGTCCTATTACGGCTCGGCCGCCGCAGATGTGCGGGGCTCGGCAAACATGGCAGGCATTAAAAATCCAGTGGCGGATGCCTTGATCGAACAGATCGTCGAGGCCCGGGATTTGGAGACCTTGCAAGCCACTTCGCGGGCGCTGGACCGAGTGTTGTTATGGAACCATTATGTGATCCCGCAATACTATGGGGACAAATTCTGGATCGCCTATCGAAATAGGTTCGCCTACCCGGAGACTCGGCCCAAGTATTCCCACGGCTTCCCCACGACCTGGTGGATCGACCCCGAAGCGGAAGCCAAGCTGGAAAAATGATAGGGATGGGATCTCTCGCCCGACGGCTGATGCCCCGAAGTTTGGTCACGGCCATTGTAGTTGTCATCCCAGCGCCATCCCGAGCGGCGGCCGCGTTATGGTCATGGTTTCCTCAATACCTGGTGGATCGAGCCCGATCTGGCCGGGGCCTTGCCCGAATAGGTGTGAGGTGTTAGAGCGCTTCCTTAGAAACCCCCGGTCCTAGGCCCCCATGCTCGCATACATCGTCCGCCGCCTGTTCCTGATCGTGCCGACACTGCTCGGCATCATGATCTTGAATTTCGCCATCGTGCAGTTGGCGCCCGGCGGTCCGGTGGAGCAAATGATCGCCGAGATCCAGGGCGAGGCCGTGGACGCCACCGCGCGATTTACCGGCGGGCAAGGGGATTTTCAGGGCGGCGACCAAGGCGGCGCGCCCCAATCCGCCGGCAGCACCACCAGCCGATACCGGGGCGCCCAAGGTCTGGACCCGGAGATCATCGCCGAAATCGAGCGCATGTTCGGCTTCGACAAGCCCATTCACGAGCGCTTCTTGCTCATGATGGGGAACTACATTCAATTTGATTTCGGCGACAGCTACTTCCGCGACCAGCGGGTGGTGGATCTGGTGCTCAGCAAGTTGCCCGTGTCCATTTCCCTCGGGCTGTGGACCACGCTCCTGGTCTATCTGATTTCCATCCCGCTGGGCATCGCCAAGGCGACCCGGGACGGCACGCGCTTTGATGTCTGGACCAGCGGTTTGATCATCGTGGGCTACGCGATCCCGTCGTTCCTCTTCGCCATCTTGTTGATCGTGGTCTTTGCTGGGGGAACCTATCTGGACTGGTTTCCCCTGCGCGGCCTGGTCTCGGACAATTGGGACCAGTTGTCCTGGCCGGAAAAGATCCTGGACTATTTCTGGCACCTGACCCTGCCGATCCTGGCCTTGGTGATCTCGGGCTTCGCCAGCCTGACCATGCTGACCAAGAATTCCTTCCTGGACCAGATCAGCAATCAATATGTGGTCACCGCCAAGGCCAAGGGCCTGACCCAGGGCCGGGTGCTCTATGGCCATGTGTTCCGCAACGCCATGCTGATCGTCATCGCCGGCTTCCCAGGGGCTTTCATCGGCGTGCTCTTCACCGGCGCCCTCTTGATCGAGGTGATCTTTTCCCTCGACGGTCTGGGCCTTCTGGGCTTTGAGGCGACCATCAACCGGGACTATCCGGTGATGTTCGCCACCCTATATTTCTTCACCCTGCTGGGCCTCATCATTCAGCTGATCAGCGATTTGAGCTATGTCTTGGTCGACCCGCGCATCGACTTTGAAAGCCGGGAGGTCTAGGCATGGCGCCCACGGACCACATTCAAGACCGGGAGCATCAGGACCGCTTTTTCGGCGTGCCGATCACCCCGCTCACCCGGCGACGTATTAACAACTTCAAGGCCAACCGGCGGGGCTATTGGTCGTTGTGGCTGTTTCTGGTGCTGTTTTTGGTCACCCTCTTTGCCGAATTCATCGCCAACGACCGACCGCTTTTGGTCAAGTATGACGGCGATTTTTATTACCCCATTTTCCAGAACTACCCCGAAACCACCTTCGACGGGGAATTCGAGACGGACACGGACTATACGGACCCCTTCGTTCAGGATCTGATCAAGGAAAAGGGCTGGATGGTCTGGCCGCTGATCCCCTATTCCTATCAAACCATCATTTATGACCTGCCCACCCCGGCGCCCTCGGCGCCCTCGGCCAAGAACTGGCTCGGCACGGATGATCAGGGGCGGGACGTGGTGGCGCGCCTGATCTACGGCTTTCGCATATCCATCATTTTCGGCCTGGCCCTGACCGTGCTTTCCTCGGTGGTGGGCGTGGCGGCCGGCGCCGTGCAGGGCTTTTTCGGCGGCTGGGTGGACCTGATCGGCCAGCGCTTCATCGAGATCTGGTCGGGCATGCCGGTGTTGTTTTTGCTGATCATCATGTCCAGCGTGATCGTGCCCGGCTTCTTCAGCCTTTTGGGGCTCTTGCTGCTGTTTTCCTGGATGACCTTGGTGGGCGTGGTGCGGGCCGAATTCCTGCGCGGGCGCAACCTGGATTACGTGCGGGCCGCCCGGGCGCTGGGGGTCAGCAACAGCAAGATCATGATCCGCCACATCCTGCCCAACGCCATGGTGGCCACCATGACCTTCCTGCCCTTCATCCTGACCGGGGCGGTCACCACCCTGACCAGCCTGGACTTCCTGGGCTTTGGCCTGCCCCCCGGCTCCGCCTCCCTGGGCGAGTTGCTGCAGCAAGGGAAAAACAATCTGCAGGCCCCCTGGCTGGGCCTGACCGGCTTTTTCTCCCTGGCCATCATGCTGAGCCTCTTGGTCTTTGTCGGCGAGGCGGCGCGGGACGCCTTTGACCCCCGCAAGCTGTTCAGCGGCGCCGAGCCGCCCGAGGAAGCGGCGGATGAAGCCGACCAAGACCCGGACAGCCAGGTGGTGGTCAGTACCGTTAGCGGCACCATGGAGGCGCGGCGATGAGTTCCTTGCTGCAGGTAAAAGATTTGACTGTCACCTTCCACGGCCAAGGCGCGCCGGTAAAGGCCGTGCGCAACATCTCCTTCGACATCGACAAGGGGGAATGCCTCGCCCTGGTGGGAGAAAGCGGCTCAGGAAAATCGGTCTCCGCCCTGTCGATCCTGCAGCTCCTGCCCTATCCGGCCGCGCGGCACGGTAAGGGCTCTTCCATCACCTTCCGCGGCGAGGAGCTGGTGGGCGCGGCGGAAAAGACCCTGCGCAAGGTGCGCGGCAACGAGATTTCCATCATCTTTCAAGAGCCCATGACCTCGCTCAATCCGCTGCACACGGTGGAAAAGCAGATCAATGAGACACTGATCCTGCACAAGGGCCTGACCGCGTCCCAGGCCCGGGTCAGAACCTTGGAGCTGTTGAACCTGGTGGGCATCCGCGACGCGGCGCAGCGTCTGACCGCCTACCCCCACGAACTGTCCGGTGGTCAGCGCCAGCGGGTGATGATCGCCATGGCGCTCGCCAACGAGCCGGACCTGCTGATCGCCGATGAACCCACCACCGCCCTGGACGTGACCATTCAGGCCCAGATCCTGAAGCTCTTGAAAGAGCTGCAGCAAAAGCTGGGAATGGCCATGCTGCTGATCACCCACGACCTGGGAATCGTGCGCAAGGTGGCGGATCGGGTATGCGTCATGACCCATGGGGAAATCGTCGAGGCGGGCCCCACAGCACAGGTCTTCGACCGGCCCCAGCACGCCTATACGCAAAAGCTCCTGGCGGCGGAGCCCAAGGGCTCGCCCCTTGCCGCCAAGGCAGACGCCCCGGTGATCATGTCCGGTGACGACATCAAGGTCTACTTCCCCATCAAAAAAGGCCTGATGAAACGCACGGTCGACTACGTCCGGGCGGTGGACGGCATCTCCGTGGAGATCCGCGAAGGCCACACCGTGGGCGTGGTGGGGGAAAGCGGCTCGGGCAAGACCACCCTTGGCATGGCCCTTTTGCGGCTCACCTCATCGGACGGCCAAATCCGCTTCAACGGTCAAGACATCCAAGGTCTCAAATCCATGCCCCTGCGCCCCTTGCGGCGGGAGATGCAGATCGTTTTCCAGGACCCTTACGGCTCCTTGAGCCCGCGCCTTTCGGTGGGGCAAATCGTCGAGGAAGGCCTGACAGTGCACAGACTGGGCGGCAACGGGCGTGAGCGGGAAGACATGATCGTCGAGGTGCTGGAAGAGGTCGGCCTGGATCCGGACTCCCGCCACCGCTACCCTCATGAGTTTTCCGGCGGCCAGCGCCAGCGCATCTCCATCGCCCGGGCCATGGTTCTCAAGCCCCGCTTCCTGGTGCTCGACGAGCCCACTTCCGCGCTCGATATGTCGGTGCAGGCCCAGATCGTGGATCTTCTGCGCGACCTTCAAGACAAGCACAGCCTGGCCTACATGTTCATCAGCCATGACCTGAAAGTGGTGCGGGCTCTGGCGGACGAGGTTCTGGTCATGCGCAACGGGCAGGTGGTGGAGCAAGGCAGTGCTGAAGCCATTTTCCAGGCCCCACAAACCGCCTACACCCAGGCGCTGATCAAGGCCGCCTTCGACATCGAAACCGTGGAAGGCGACGCGGTTAGCACTTGATATCCAGCACCAGTCTTTCAAAACGGCATTCTTGCGACACGTTTTTTTTGCGGCGGGGGCCAAATGCGAATTCTCCTTAAAACCGATATCGAACGGGGCGATGCCTGGCAAAAGGCCTTTGCCGAGCAGGCACCGGACATCGACGCCGTCAATTGGCCCTTCGACGGCGACCCGGCGAGCATCGACTACGCGGCGGTGTGGAACATGCCGTCGGATGAATGGGCCCGTTACAAAAACCTCAAGGCCATTTTTTCCATGGGCGCCGGCATCGACCACCTGGCCTCGGACCCCAAGCGGCCCAAGCACCTGCCCGTGGTGCGTCTGGTGGAGCCCGGCTTGACCGCTGGCATGACCGAGTTCGCTGTCTGGAGCGTGCTCAGCCACCATCGTTTCATTCCCGAGTACACCCGGCAGCGCCAGGCGCGGCTCTGGCAGGGCCATGTGCAGATCGCGCCCTACGACCGCCGGGTCGGCATCATGGGCTTGGGCGTGCTGGGCAGCGATGCGGCCCAAAAGCTCGCCCCTTTCGGCTTTGATCTGGCGGGCTGGAGCCGCTCGTCCAAGGAACTGACGGGGGTCAAAAGCTATCACGGCGCCGAACAGTTGCCCGCTTTTTTGCAGCGCACGGAAATCCTGCTCTGCCTGCTGCCGCTGACCGACGAGACCCGCGGCATCCTGAACGCCCGGACCTTTGCCCAGCTGCCAAAAGGCGCCGCGGTTATCAACCTGGCCCGCGGAGAGCATTTGGTGGAGAAGGATTTGCTCGCCGCCCTGGACAGCGACCACCTTTCAGGTGCCACCTTGGACGTCTTTGAACAAGAACCCCTGCCCCAGGACAGCCCCATCTGGGATCATCCCAAGGTGCAGATGACACCCCACGTGGCCAGCATGCTGATCGTTGACAGCACGGTGCGCTTTTTCGTCGACAACATCCGCCGTTTCGAGCAAGGCGGCGACCTCAGCCCCATCGTCGACTTCGAGCGCGGCTATTAAGGGAACCCTTACCGCCCGGCGATGGGGGCCATGGGGGCAACGATCAGCTCGGGCCAGTAGCGGGGATCATCCTCCGGAAAGGCCGCCGACAGACGAATGAGTTCGGGCAAGGGATCGTCCTTGGACCAGGTCTCGTGCCAGGCCGACTCCCGGTCCTCCAGACGGCGCCCGAAATAAGAAAAACGCGCTGTTTCCAAACCCCGCAACAGAATGCGGGTCTCCCGTCCTTCACCGTCCCGGTGTTCCGATCCATCCGCATTGTAGAGCCGCCACTGAAGACGCAATGCCAATCCCTCGTCCCCCCGATCGATGACCTTGAGGCGGAAAAAATTGATCCCGCCCACACGCCGATGGTTGGGATAGCGGGTCATGAGGGACAGGATATTCTCATTGCCGCGAAAAGCCGGCGGACCTGAATTGTCGAAGGTGAACTCGGGCTGGGCCGCTTCGGCCACTTGGCGGCGTAGCAGGCTTTGCACCATCTCGATCTCTGAAAGGTCCACGCTTCGGGACTGGGCCGTCTCCCAGGCCCGGGCACCAAACCGCAGCCCGCCGAAAAGCGCCAGGGACATCAGGCCCAAGAGGACCATCACCACCAACAATTCGATGAGGGTGAAACCGGATTGTGTCCTTTTGAGAAACGGAGTTTTCATCGGCCGTTCGCCACCCGCAAGCTATCCAGGTTGACCCCCTGATCCTCCGCCCAATTGACCGACACCTGCACCCGAAAGGCTTGCAGATCGTTGGGATTGACGCCCACGCTGCCATCCGCACCGCCGGCCAGGGGCAGTGGTAAAAGAGCTTCTTCGATGCCAACCTCCCACACAAAGCCATTATCGAATTCGCCGCTGTGGAACCCCGGCTCGATCGGAATAATCGGGCCGACTTCAGCCAGTTTCGATTGGGCCTGAAGGGTGGCGATGGCATAGCGCTCCGACCGGTTCAGGCTGAAAAAGCTCTGCGAGAACGCTTGAATGATGGCCGTCAGGGCGACCGCCAGAATGGCGACGGAGATCAGGACTTCAAGAAGCGTGAAGCCCTTCGATCTCGTCCCACTTGTGGGGCTTGTCTCTGATTTCAACACGACCTGTCAACCAATCCACATAGATGAAATAGTCCGACCCTTGCCCTTTCAGCCACACCCGGCCGCCGGTGGAGGTACCATCGGCGAAAAACCGGATGGCGCCACGGGTTTCGCTGAGCTGCTCTTCGTCCGCGGCGCGCAAATGGATCTCGGTGTCCTCGGTAAGGCCCTCTTTTTGGCCCCCGTCACCGATCCGATACCAATGATCGGCGACCTCGATCTCAATCACCGCGTCTTGGTTGGTGCGCAGGGCCGTGGCCCTGGCCTGGCGGAAAGCGGCGGCCAGCACCTCCGCCTCTGCCTTTTCCTGGGTGCCCGGCAGCAGCCGTTGAAAGGCGGCCGGCGCAAAGGACACCAGAAGCCCGATGATCACCAAGACCACCAACAGCTCGACCAAGGTAAAGCCCTTGGCACGCTGCGGCACCCGCACTGGGGGTCCTTCCGGCTGGCGTCGCTTCAAGCGCAGCCTACCAGCTGGTAACGTCGGAACTTTCGCCGTCACCGCCTTCTTGGCCATCCGAACCCAATGAATAGATGTCATACTCGCCATGTTCGCCCGGGAAACGGTAGAGGTAGACGTTGCCCCAAGGATCGAGCAGCGAATCCTCTTTTTTCAGATAAGGGCCATTCCACCGCTCCACGCCCACCGGCTTTTCCACCAAGGCGCGCAGGCCCTCGTCTTCCGTCGGGTAGCGGCCGGTTTCCAGGCGGTAAAGATCCAGCACGCCGCCCAGGCGTTCAATCTGAATCTTCGCCGAATCCGTTTTGGCCCCGCCCAGGTACTTCATCACCTCGGGCGCGGCGAAAGCGGCAATCAAGCCCAAAATGACCAAGACGACCAAAAGCTCCACCAAGGTGAAGCCCTTTTGCTTTTTACGCGCCCTTCTGGTTTTCAACAGTTTCAAAAAAACTCTCCTTTGTCATTGCCTGCGCCCGTCATAACCGCGCCGTCTTGGCGGCGCGGCTAGAACGGCAAATCGTAAGCCCCCAACATGGCCTGCAAAATTGACCCGATGATGATCGCCACGACGATGCCCAGCACAATGGTGATCAGCGGCACCAGCAAAGACATCACCCGGGCCACCGTGCGGTTCACTTCCTCATCGTAGATGGCCGCCACCTTCAAGAGCATGTTTTCCAACTGGCCGCTTTCCTCGCCGACCCGGATCAGCTGCACGGCCAAGTGGGGGAAGACCTCGCTGTCGGTCAGGGGATCAGCCAAGCCCCGGCCGGTTTCCAAACTGCCGCACAAGCCGCCAAGGGCCTTGACCACGGCGACATTCTCCAAGGTATCGATGGTCATATTGATGGCATTGATCACCGAAACGCCGTTCTGCAGCAAAGTGCCGAAGGTACGGCTGAAACGGGCCGCTTCCACCTTCGTGATCAAATCACCGATCATGGGGATACGGAGTTTTTGGCTGTCCCACCACAAACGGCCGGCCGGCTGGGCAATGTAGCGCTGAAAGCCCACCGCCAGGATCACGATCCCAACCAGCAGCGCCCACCAGTAAGCCCGCAGGAAATCGGACACGGCAATGATGCCCTTGGTCGCCAGGGGCAGCTCGGCACCGGCGCCTTCGAAGATCGGCGTGAATTCGGGGATCACCAAAGTCATCATGACCCCGAGGGTGAGGCCGGCCATGATCAAAACCAGCAGGGGATACTGCAGGGCGGACTTGACGCTTTCCCGCAGGGCCTGGGCCTTTTCCAATGTCTCCCCCAGGCGCTGCAAAACGGTTTCGAGGGAGCCGCCCGCCTCGCCGGCGCGCACCATGCCCACATAGATATTGGGGAACACCTCGGGAAAACGCTCCAATGCATCCCCCAGGGTCGCGCCGCCTTTGACCGCGTCCAGGATCTGCTCCACCATTTCCCGTACGGGCCGATGGGGCGACAATTCCCCGAGCACGGTAAGGGCTCGGTCCAACGGCAATCCCGCCTGAAGCAAGGTCGCCAGCTCCTGGGTCAGAAGGACCACGTCCTTGCGGGACACGGTCTTGCGCTGAAAAAGGCCCGACAAACTGCCGCCGCCGGCCCGGCCGGATCTGCGTTTTTGCGCTTCGGCCTTGATGGGCAGATGACCCTGGGCCCGCAGGCGCTCCACAACGGCATCCCGGTTTTCCGCTTCCAGTTCCCCTTCCAGGATGTCGCCGTTGGCACTGACCGCCTTGTAGGAAAAGCGCGTCATGGATCAGTTCTCTCTGGTCACCCTCAGGACCTCTTCCAAGGTGGTGGTGCCGTTCAGCACCTTGATCAATCCATCATCAAACATGGTGCGCATGCCTTCGGCCGCCGCCGCCTTGTGCAGCTCCGTCGCCTCGGCCCGTTGCATGATCAGGCGGCGCAGACTCTCCGTCACGTACAAGATCTCCACCAGGCTGGTACGGCCGAAAAAGCCCAGACCGTTGCATTCCCCGCAGCCCACGGGCCGGAACTGGGTAATCTCGCCCTCAGGCTTGTAGCGCCTCAGATTGAGTTGTTTCGCCAACTCGGGCATCACCGGCTCTTCGACCCGACAGTGGGGGCACAAGGTGCGCACCAGACGCTGCGCGGCCACCCCAGTTAGGGTGGAGGTCAGCAGATAATCGTCCACGCCCATGTCCAGCAAGCGGGTGATGGTTCCGGCTGCGTTGTTGGTGTGGAGGGTCGACAGCACCAAGTGCCCGGTCAGCGCCGCCTGGACCGCGATCTCGGCGGTTTCCACATCGCGGATCTCACCGATCATGACAATGTCCGGATCCTGCCGCAGAATGGAGCGCAGGACATTGGCGAAGTTGAGGCCGATGGACGGCTTGGTTTGGATCTGATTGATCCCTTCCAGCTGATATTCGATGGGATCCTCGACGGTGAGGATCTTTTTGTCCGGACTGTTCAGCTGCAGCAGGGAGGCATAGAGGGTGGTGGTTTTACCGCTGCCCGTGGGGCCGGTGACCAGGAAAATGCCGTGGGGGCTTTTGAGGATGTCCTCGTAAGCGCGCTTGTTATAGCCGGTGATGCCGAGGGATTGGAAATCCAGGGACACCCCCTGTCGATCCAACACACGCATCACCACCGATTCCCCATGCATGGTGGGTATGACCGATACACGCAGATCGATGGGCGTGCCGCGAATGGTCATCTTGATGCGGCCGTCCTGGGGCAAGCGCCGCTCGGCGATGTTGAGTTTTGCCATGATTTTGATACGAGAGACGATCGCCGCCTTAAACCGCAGCGCCGGCGATTCCACCTCGCGCAACACACCGTCCACCCGATAACGGACCCGCACCTTGCCGTCGAAGGGCTCGATGTGGATATCCGATGCCCGGTCCTCCACGGCCTTGCTGATCATCTGGCTGACCAGGCGGATGACCGGCGCCTCGCTGGCCAGGTCCTTGAGGCGCTCCACGTCGATTTCCAGGCTGTCATCAGCCCCCTCGCCATCGTCGGCCGGCTTGCCAATACCGCCCACGTCTTCGGCATAGAGGCGGTGGATCGCCGCTTCCAGCTCTGCCGGCACAGCGACGCAGGGAATCACCTCCCGGCCGGAA